>JAJEFL010000112.1:0-21425 GCA_022820435.1 Rhodothermales bacterium | reverse complement strand
GGAGACGGATCGTTTGGAGTGCATGATCAGTCAGGCGAGATCACCTCAGGGGTGACGGGAGTCTATCCGTATGTATCATATTCTCGTATGGGATGGAATGTGTGGCTCAGTGCAGGAGCGGGTCGAGGCAATGCAGAGGTGTTGCAGTTAAAAGGAAGCCTCGTGTCACGATTTGGTGCGATGGGAGTTCGAGGCACATTGGCGCAGGCAGGTATAGTGGGGCTGAGATATCACGGAGATATTCTGGTGACGGGCGCAGAGATCAAAAATCATAACATAATGACGGAGGTGTATCGGATCCGTGCGGGTCTGGAGATGACTACACAGATCACCGGTGGAATTCGTCCTTATGTCGAAGCAAATGTGCGACAGGATGGCGGGAGTGCAGAAACGGGCACTGGACTGGAGTTGGGCGGCGGCATACGGTTTGCAAACCCGGTGTGGTATTTGCGTGGAGATGTGCATACGCAGGGACTGGTCATGCACACGGCAGATGGGTTTACTGAGTGGGGCATTTCAGGGTCTTTGCAGGTGGGCAGCAGATCGGAGGGGGTAATGGCGAGCCTGCGTCCATCCTGGGGGCGCGGTCAGGGGATGTCCATATATCGTCAGCAGACGATTCTGGATGCAGTGCCGCTCGGGGCAGCCGCACACCGGACGGAATTGGAGCTTGGATACAGCGTTCCGTGGGAAGACGGCGTGGCTCGCTCCGTCATGGGGATGACCCGGTTACCGTGGGGAATGATGTACCGGTTGGGCGGAGAACTCCATCCGTGGGAGCGCTTCACACTCTCTGTCTTTGGCTTGGCGCACGGCCGCGAAGCGAAACTGGGGAATCTTGGCGTGAATGTGCGAGGCTCACTTCGATATTAGCCGGACTTACTCAGCAAAATTCCACCGCTCAATTTTTGATTGACTCCGTGACTGCATGATAGCCAGCAGATCCTGCATAACATCGGGATGTGTAACTGCAAGATTGGTCAACTCTCCTGGATCATTCTTCAGGTGGTAGACATTCACTGGAGCAGCGGCATTGTCGTGCCCCCCCGTTCGCACCCCCTTCCATGGGCCGATCCTTGCGGCCTGTGCTCCCTTCCATCCACGACCATGGTATTCCCAGTACATCTCACTTGGTGCAGGAGGGTCCTGTCCCATGAGTACCGGAAGGAAGGACACACCATTTACCTTTTCCATCAGATCAATCCCCACAAGATCGGCAAGCGTAGGCATCACATCCCAAAATGCAGATACATGGTCAGTAGTTGATCCAGGTGGAATCATACCTGACCAGGTCGCAATCATGGGTACGCGAATCCCGCCCTCATAGACCTCACCCTTGCCGCCCCGAAGCCCGCCCGAACTTTGGAACTGCGCAGTATCCACACCTCCCGTATATGTGGGGCCATTGTCGCTTGAGAACACGATGAGGGTCTGCTCTTCAAGTCCGAATTCATGAAGAACCTCAATGATCCGCCCGATATGCGCATCCATGCGGGTAATCATGGCTGCATAGGCAGATTGAGGTCGAATATGAGGCAGGTAACCACTGCTGCCATCATAGAACGATTCCGTCAGAGCACCTTCATAAGGTGCTAACTCTTCGTCCGGCACCTGGAGGGCAAGGTGTGGCACTGTATGTGCGAAATAAAGGAAGAATGGCTCTGCCGCATGCTGCCGGATGAACGCCTCGGCTTCCTGGGCCATCAGATCTGGAGCATAGTCTAATCCCTTGTAACGGTCATAGGCGGCTGAATCATTTGGATCCAGACCTTCAAACCGTTGATGTGGATGAAAATAGCCGTTGGCAAGCGTATCCCATTCGGTATTACGCCAGAGATGGGAAGGATAATGGTTATGCGCCTGTTTTTGATCCAGGTATCCGTAGAAATAATCAAATCCCTGCTCTGTGGGGATCCCGGTGGAGTGTGGACCTCCGAGCCCCCATTTTCCAATGATCGCCGTTGTGTAGCCGGCCTCCTGCATCATATGCCCAAGCGTATAAGTCCCTTCTTCCAATGGAAGTTGCCCGCGTTCGGTGCTGTCTGCAAAGCCCCCAAGTTCATAATTGTCACGGACTTGACAGTGCCCGGTATGCAGGCCGGTCAGCAATGTGCAGCGGCTCGGTGCACATACCGGACTGCCACTGTAATGCTGTGTAAACCGCATTCCATTCGCCGCCAATTGGTCTAGATGGGGGGTTTGGATCAGCGTCTGTCCATAACTGCCCAGTTCTCCATATCCCAGGTCATCGGCAAGGATATAGATGACATTCGGGGACTGTACCTGCGTGCATCCGGCAGATACAATGACTACAAGGAGAAAAAGATGTCGCATCAAGAAAAAAGAGATTTCGCCTGTATGGTACGCAATTTATTGTATCTTTGCAAAAACGAACCAGATCTGATCACCCCGTGGCTGCCCAGACATTGGCTGTAAAATTAGGACTCAAGGAGGGAATCCGCGCCTACGCACTTGATCCGCCATCCAATTACCTCCAACTGATTGCGGACGCGCCGTTGATCCCTGAAGAATCTCCCGTGGACGGGGCTGATTTTATCCACCTGTTTTCTGATCGCCAGGACCGTCTCATTGAATTGCTGGATATTGCACTCCCGACCTTAAAGGATCGGGGCATGCTATGGCTTTCCTGGCCGAAGAAAGCTTCAGGAAGAAGGACCAACTTATCCATGAATGTTATTCTGATGATCGGACGGGCAATCGGGATGGTTGATGTGAAAATCTGCTCGGTTGATGAGACATGGTCTGCGGTGAAGTTCGTCTACCAGCGGGGATGACCTGGAATATATTCGTCTGGATCTCTCCAGAGGCATCTGGGGATCATCCAGGGGGATTTGAAGCAGTTTCGATTTGATGGGGGCACGAGGGGTTGGTCTGCCTTAAATCATCTGCAAATTTGGGTCAGTGTCTCCGCGCAGGAATTCGGATCGCCTTAATCTGCGTCGCTTCGGCCAGATGGGCACCATCCTCGTTGTACCAGGAATGTCCTCGCCGCTGCCCAAGGATCCACCGGGCATCGTCTAGCAGTTCAATTTCATAGAGGACCTTTTCGACCGTTAAGGATGCCAGTGCAATGGCAGTTCTGGAAGGGGGCTGGGGCCTGTTTTCACGAGTGAAGCGGTTCCGAAGACCGGTTGAATGTGGCATGAGTAAATAAAGAAATGGATCGGGGTCAGTTGCGCTACAATGATACCGCTAAAATCCATACCGATAGTCAACAAAATGCGCACAACAAATGCACAGTTCATCCAAGGAAATTCCACAGTCTTCCCGATCTCGACAGTTGAACGACCATCTGCATGTAAAAAACTCCTCATTCCCGAACTCTATGGTCGATTTTTTTACCCCGGTTGCAAACATTCAGTGCTCTTGCCTGTCTGGAAGTATCTATCCGAGAATCCCATATAGCTATGAGCGATTCTCAGATGGACACAAAAAAGAGTGCACGCACAGGCACCGGTCCCGGCAAAGTGGGGCAAATCCCCAGTGACTTCGCGGCACCGTCTGGACTCAGCAGGCCGAGCAGGGAGAGTCCCAAGCCGAGCATCCAGCGCATCACAATGAGTTGTGCCTGCAGTGCCTTCATATTGGCGTTGAACTGGGTGACAACATTGTTTCCTGCCATATTAAAAACCTCGTTGCTTAGTTCGTTGGTCTACTCCGGCTTCAGCCCCTCCTTCTGCAGTTTCCTCAGCAACGCATAGATCCGGTTCGTATCCGTAGACGGTTCCATCCTTCGAGTCTTTTGGTGGTATGGTGGCTCCCAACTGAATCATCCGTAAGCCCGACTCTGAGCGTTGCATGATGCTCTGATCGTAGAATCTTTTCAGTAAGCGGTTCATGACCACCAGCGGAATGTGTAGATCTCGGCGTATGCGGGCTGCGCCTTCGTAGAAGAATATCTCGTCTCGCCGCCCATCCTGATCCGACTGGAACCACATATGCCCCCGATGAAGGAGCAGGTAAATCAGGGCGCACCTATATTTCTGGACGAAATTTCGACTCCCTGCAATCCCTACGGTTTGCATCCAGTCAAAACACTAAATTCTGAGTTGATTATTCATCGGCAGCCCTATACGGTTGGGATTCTTGCAAAACGAATAATCCAGGTAAAAAGCGCTCCTGGGTGCACTCAGGTGAACAAAAATCTTCAAGATTGAGAGTTTTACAAGATGCTCCAGTTTCATAAAAAACATGAGCACACAACTCCGCCATCGGCTTTAATCCAAGCCTGATTCAAATAAGTACTTGAAAAATGGAACAAGACGCTTTGAATCCCGTTGGGTGTAGAACTAGTTAGTTAAAGTATGTCTGACCACAGATCAGATGCGACACGTCTGTTTTCTTCGCAGGTTGACGAAAGGAGAAGTGGAATTGTCTAAAGACGAAATTCATGAACTTTCAGAACTCATTCTCTCCATGTCAGGCTCAAATGTAAGCACCGAAATAGCGAGTTTCAAAGAGGTTATACTTTCCAGATTTGAAGTACTCACTGCAAGGGTAGATACGCTTGCTACAAGGATAGACGCACAGGACAGCAAGATCAATTCAACGCGCTGGATGATCGGGATATTCGGTGGTGCGATCACGCTCATTATAGCGTACGGCACTTTTTTAGCGGGATAAGCAGCATCTTCTTATCTCAGTGCCAGCATCTTCCCTTTCAAACTCCATCAAGAGTCTCGTTCGCCGTATTATCTATTGCCGCTGATCATCTGCAGGAATTGTTAAACAAAGCTATGCCATAGAACATCTTGCAGAATGGAACAGAGCGTTTTTAACCCCGTCGAGTGTAGAAATAGTTGGTTAAAGTATGTCTGACCACAGATCAGATGCGACATGTCTGTTTTCTTTTCTTCGCAGGTTGGCAAAAGGAGAAGGGGACTTGTCTAAAGACGAAATTCATGAACTTTCAGAACTCATTCTCTCCATGTCAGGATCAAATGTAAGCACCGAAATAGCGAGTTTCAAAGAGGTTATCCTTTCGAAATTTGAAGCACTTACTGCAAGGGTGGATGCGCTTGCAGAATCCTCAGATGCAAAGTTTGATATACTCACTGCAAGGATAGACGCACAGGACAGCAAGATCAACTCAACGCGCTGGATGATCGGTATACTCGGTGGTGTGATCACGCTCATTATAGCGTACGGCACTTTTTTAGCGGAATAAGCAGCATCTTCTTATCTCAGTGCCAGCATCTTCCCTTTCAAACTCCAGCAAGAGTCTCGTTCGCCGTATTATCTATTGCCGCTGATCATCTGCAGGAATTGTTAAACAAAGCTATGCCAGAGAACATCTTGCAGAATGGAACAGAGCGTTTTGAACCCCGCAGAGTGTAGAAATAGTTGGTTAAAGTATGTCTGACCACAGATCAGATGCAACATGTCTGTTTTCTTTTCTTCGCAGGTTGGCAAAAGGAGAAGGGGACTTGTCTAAAGACGAAATTCATGAACTTTCAGAACTCACTCTCTCCATGTCAGGATCAAATGTAAGCACCGAAATAGCGAGTTTCAAAGAGGTTGTACTTTCGAAATTTGAAGCACTCACTGCAAGGGTGGACGCACGGGACAGCAAGATCAACTCAACGCGCTGGATGATCGGGATATTCGGTGGTGTGATCACGCTCATTATAGCGTACGGCACTTTTTTAGCGGGATAAGCAGTGACTTCTTATCTCGGCACCAGCATCCCTCCCTTGCGAAACCCACCATCAAGAGTCCCGTTTTTTCGAAGTCATGATAAATACACAGTTCTTCCTCACAACCTTTAGGGCCTCCGTGTCGCAACTAGTTGCCCAACACCATCACTGCCCCGCCTCCTGGAACGTGATATCTCGCAGCGTGTCCACAACCCCGACGGTCTCCAGACTGACCGTAATCACTTTCGCAAGCAGTCGGAGCGGATAGGCAGGATCCTGCATGGTCTCCACTGCAAACCGGTTCGCATCATTGACGATCCCACTTTTCTTGTCAGTCTTAATGCGCTGCCTTTCCATCACCCATGCAATGGCTGATTTCCCATTCACCACATAGTCATAGGCCTTTTCGGGAATGTTCTGTACGGTAATCTGCCCGTTATAGATGATCTTGGATTGATCTTTTTTCTGCCGCCCTTTTCCTGGATGGCGCATCGGATGCTCCTCCACTCGGAACCACGCTTCGGGTGACATGCCATTCGCGGGTTCCCATCCCCCCTCTTCAAAACTGATTGGGTACTCATGGACATCCTCGTAGCCCGTATGTAACTCGCCGAGTTTCCTTCCGGCATCGGCCAAAACGTGAAACTCCTCTGCATCTTTCGGAAAGGGAATACGGGGCAACTCTCTGCGGAGATTTGCGGCATATTTTTCCCGATAGGAGGGGACATGCAGTACACCGTAGATGTAATAGAACAGGTCATCTGCGGTAATGGAATTTCCCCCCCCCCGATTTTTTCCGCAAAGACCTGTAAGGCCTCCTCTTTGATCGCACTTTCCCGCACATATCCATGGGAATCTGTGTTCGAATGTCTATCCTCTACAAACAGATCATCGTTATTTTCCTTGGGTTTGGAGTATAGCCAGCGGGGAAAGCACTGGCCGGAGGCAATGGTATGGTAATTGGGAATTTCCGCCACCATTAGACATGAGAATGGGACAGTCTCCCCCTTTCCCGGCACACAAATCAGTCGATTCTCTACACCTTCATATGGGAAAATCTGAGGGATTTGAAGGACCATTTCATTAAGCCGCCGACTGAAGTACAGATGCCTCCGGCTGAATGGCCTATATTGAGAAACTGTAATCCGCCCCTCCTCAGCACTGAGTGCTTTATCTAACCGAAGGTCGTTCTTTAGGGCTCTGCTCCAACTAATCTTCGTAGGATCATTATCGACAAAATTCGTAATCTCTCTTGGTGTCAGCCTTCGTCCCTTAAGATCCTGCTCCTGCAGTCGCCGCCGCTCACCCTCATAAAAACGGATCATGGACTGGATATTCTGCCGAAGCACGACCTCCGAATCATTATAACACCATGCATCACGACTTGAGACTATTCCCTGGGAATAATTCTTAAAAATCATCTCCTCTGACCGCCCTTTCTTATCTCCCAGCACCATGAACTCCGCAAACCCCGCATCCCGCTGATTCAACCAGTCATGGTGGACATCTGGTTTGATCTCCGTCCACTGCCCCTCAAGCCCATTTATTCCACGGAATGTCTTCACTTTCTCCAGTTTGTCTTCCCGACCCAGGTAATCGCCAATGTTATGATACATAATTCTACATCCTTTGCGATCAGGGTTCCGCACAAACAACGTAATCGCCACATCTACTCGCCATACAGACTCAAATACATTCTTTCCCGCTTTCTTCCCTCCAGACAAGGAGTTCCCTCGCAAATTCAGCACATAAATAGACGTAAATTCATCCGCCAGACACTTCCGCATCCCGTCCATTGCGTTCCCTTCCAGCCAGCTGGCATTGGTGACGACACCAATCACTCCACTCGCTCCAATGCGGTCCGATGCCCAGCGGATAGCTAAGACATAACTGTCGTAAAGATTTCTCTTGAGCCCCGCGTTTGAGTGATAGGCATAAGATTGTTCAATCCTCTGATTTAGCATCGGATAGGATTGATTCTGCGCTGCATCATTCTGGCTTTTCTGCCCCGCGCTCCACGGTGGATTGCCTACAATCACCTGGATGTCCGCCTTCTTCTGCCGTTCAATCTGCTTCGAATTTTCGGGAAGGATTTCCGCAATCATATCGTCACTGTCCTGCATCTCAAACGTATCCGTCAGAATGATGCCCGGGAAACGCTCGTATTTATCCGTGCCAACCATTGCATGATAGGCTTCCTCAATATTCACGGCCGCAATGTAATAGGCCAGAAGCATAATCTCATTGGCGTGAATCTCGGACCGATATTTCCTCGGCAACACATTCTGATCAATCAAACCGTTCTGGATCATGCGGGTAATGAATGTTCCTGTTCCCGTAAATGGATCCAAAATCTCCACGCCCTCTGAAGAGAGGGATTGACCAAATTCATCCCGCAAGATTTCATCCACCGAATGCAGAATAAAATCCACCAGTTCCACCGGAGTATAGACGATGCCGAGTTTCGATGCTGCCTTCGGGGATGCTTTCTGGAAGAAATTGTCATACAAATCCTTGATCAATGCCTGACGCTTCGCAGAATCATGCTGCGCTGCCTCCGCCCGCCGGGCCACACTGTCGTAGAACCTCTGCAACGATGCCCGCTCCGCCTCCCACTCAGTCCCTTCCGGCTCCAGAAGGCGCAGCACCAGCCCCATCCCCTTGCTGATCGGATTCTGCTCCGCAAACTCGGATGTCCCCAGTAACGCATTGAAGACCGGCCCCGTCACCATGTGCGAGGCGAGCATGTCTCTTGCGTCCGCCTCCGTGATCCCCTCATTCAGGTCGCCCCGCATCTCCGCCACGAACTCGCTGAAGATGCGCTGATTCGACGTGCTCCGGTCAATCCATGACTGGATCCGCACCGTGTGCTTCCGCGTGATGTCCGCAACATCGCCGGCCCACTTCTCCCAGTAGACCCGGCTGCCAAACGTCCGCGCCAGTTTCGCCCGGATCGCACGCGCCAGTTCCACCGACTCAAAGGGGATGGGTAACTGTTCCCCCTGTTGTACCGCCTGCTTCGCCTGAGTCGTCACATCGTCGCTCTGCTTTGCACCCGCCGTGCCACCCGGCACTGTTTTTTTCTTCGCAGTCAACCCGACAATCTTGATCCGTTTTCCCTCTTTGCCCCGCTCCAACAAGTTGATCTCCGCCTCAAAGGTCTCGTCATGCTCACGCAGACAGGCCGCCACCTGCGCAACCGTGCGGAATGCATGGTTGCTGATCAGGGACTCCTCGGTCACTCCGTCCGGATCGGGAACGATCACCGGCACAACAATGTAGCCGAACTGCTTCTCCCCGTCCGCAGGCTTGCGCAGCACACGACCAATTGCCTGAGCGATCTCAAACTTACTGCCGCGCGGCTCCATGAACATGATCCCGTCCAGTGCAGGCACATCTACCCCCTCGGACAGACACCGGCAGTTGAACAGCACATGCCCCGTGTCCGCTCCGCTCTCCAGCCTGCTCAGCCAGTCCAGTAATTCACGCCGCTCCGCCGCGCTGAACCCGCCATCCACATGCTTCGCCTCGAGTCCCTGCTCCGCCCAGTTCACATCCGTATCAAGACGCAGATACGCCTGACGGACAGGGCCGAACGCGTCCGTCATTGCCTTCGATTTTTTGATCGTGTTGCAGTACGCAATCATCCTTCGCATCGGCACTTCATCCCCCGCAAATTCCTCCGCATCCACTTTCGCCAGTGCCCGCCAGCACCCAATCAGTTTCCCGCCGTCATCTAGAGTTAACTCATACTCATCCGCCACCTCCTGCACCAGTGCCGCCACGCTCTCGGTAAGCGTGAAGCAAATCATCCGAAAATCCGCCAGCACCTTCTCGTTGATCGCTTTCTGGAAACCGATCTTGTACAGTTCCTCTCCATATATTGCTGTATCTCCCATGTCCACCTCCTTGATGCCCACCTCGGCAGCTGCACGCTTGCTCTCCAACGTATACTGCTTGGGGGTCGCCGTCATATAGAGACGGCGATCTGCGCGGATATAATCCTGATCATGGATCCGTACGAACTTGGATGCCTCCTTATCCTTAACATCCACCCCGCAGGTGCGGTGTGCTTCGTCACAGATCACCAGATCAAAATCACCCAGTCCATGCTCCTGCTGCGCCTGATGGAGCACCTGCACACTCTGATAGGTCGCAAAAACCACTGTAAACGCTTCCTGATTCCCGCTTTGCACCTGTCGCGTAAGCGTATAGGCATCTGTTGTCGCCGGATATTCCAGTTCATGCTCCGCCATATCAAAGTCACCGCGCACCTTCCGCTTCCCCACCTGTGTATCGGAGCAGACCGAAAACGCCCGGAGCGCATCCTCCGGGGCGCTGTCCTCCACCCACGCGTGAACCGTCTGGTCCATGAGCGCCAAACTGGGCACCAGATACAGCATCATACCGCGGCATCCCACCAACTCCCGCGCAACACACAGGGAAGTGAATGTCTTCCCCGTCCCGCACGCCATAATCATTTTTCCGCGTGAGCCCACTTCCTGCAAACCGGCCACCACATCCTGGATCGCCTCCGTCTGATAGGCGCGTGGCACCTTCGGCACACGCTCCTCCACCATTACGCCTCCATGTTCGAACCACTCATCCCACTCTATCGCACTGTCCGCCAGATGCTTTAGCGTCCGCTGAGACGGCTGCCTGCCCCGCAGTGCTGAGGCTAGATTCCTGGAGAATGTACGCCCGGTTGCGTCCATGATGAGTACGCCCTCACACTCGGCGACGGATGCCGACTTGCTCAGAAATGTCCCCATCTCCCCCTGTGAGATCGTCCTGCCCTTCCCCGCCATCAATTTGCACTGCACCGGCCTCCACTTTGCTGGATGATGACGCAGTTGCGCCATCAGATCAATCCCCGTATCCTGCACTTCATCTGGATCATCAGGGCGGTACTTCCTCGCCCAATCCGGCCAGGTCAGCACCTCCCCGAATGTCTTCTGCTCGGTGGGATCATGCTGCAGGTAAACCTGACAGACCTTCTCAAAGAGCGTCCCCATCTCACGAGTCCGCCTATACGCACTTTCGGCGGCAATCTGCTGCCAATCCTCCACCTTCCGGCGGAGGATATTTCTATTCTGCCCCATGATTAACTGCTTCCCCGCCCTCATGGAATTGATGCTTGTCATTCATTCTATCTTGCGTTGGATTTATCCATCTAATGGCATTCCACATTATCCTGTTTGGCCCGGCAAGACCTGAAAATTTTTGCGCTTTCGTACGGACGTTCAGTACTGGGATATTCGTTGGATCCATGCCCCGTTTCTGCCCACGATCCGTTACAGACCTGACATCAAAATGTGATTGATTTCGTTTACACCGCAGAGGCAGAGTTCCTGTCCATACTGCTGTTGCCATATACCCGCAAAGGAGTGCATGGTTCAAATGAGTCTATAGTTACTTACCAATTCTAATTCTCTTATATTTACCGGTGCAAACATCAATAGGCCGCAGAGATCCTTCCGGGAAGGAGGATTCGAACTGCTGAAACACCCTTTCTGAAACATCACTGCTTTGAGTCAATAAGCCCATGCCAAAAACGAAATCCCCTCTATGGATAGACCTGACCGTGGAACACGCAGAGAAGATCCAAGACTTTTACACCCGGGTTGCCGGATGGGAATCCAAAGCCGTTGATATGGGCGGGTACGAGGACTATGCGATGACTGAGGGCGAAGAGGTACTGGCCGGGATCTGTCATGCACGCGGCGTGAATGCCGGGATCCCGCCGGTCTGGATCCCCTACTTTGAGGTCCAGTCACTGGAAAAGAGCCTCCAGACCTGTCAGGAATGCGGAGGCATTGTCATATGCCCGCCTAGATCTATGGACCCCAAGAGACACTATGCTGTCATTCAGGACCCCTCTGGTGCCGTTTGTGCAATCTGGGCGTACCAGTAATTAGTTTCCGGGGAATGCTGTGAGCGCTGTCACACCTGCCTTATTGTGATTCGTATATCCGGCTGCCAATAGAAAGCCCACTCATCACGCAAGGGAACGCATGTATATCAGACTGAACTTTACACTTTCTCCACAATCTATTATCTTGACCTGTTCAACAACTTAGCGTAAGATGTATTTACCTGAAAACTGGCTTGCTTTTATCCTCGCCGTCCTTCTCCCGATGATGGTCGGATCCCTCTGGTACGGGCCGCTCTTTGGCAGGATATGGATGCAAATGATGGATCTGACCGAGGAGAAAATCAAAGAGAACCTGAATCCCGCCAAATCCTATGGAGGCTCTCTCGTGGGATCAATACTGACCGTGTACGTTTTGTCGCTCCTGATCTCCTATATGGATATGGGCACCCTGGGAGGAGGACTGACGGTTGGCTTTGCCGCCTGGGTGGGATTTGTGCTGCCCATGGGCTGGCAAAGTGTTGCATGGGAAGATAAAGGAATGGGGGTTTTTGTACTGAATCAGGCGTATAACCTCATTGTTTTCCTGCTCATGGCCGGCCTGATTGGGGTCTGGCGATAAATGTCCACATGGGAATCAGCGTAGCGGATCGTGCTGCCGAACTGCGTGCCCGTCTTCATCGGCACGCACACCAGTACTATGTACTTGCACAGCCCACCATCTCAGATGCAGAGTATGATCGGCTCCTTGCAGAGTTGACGGCACTTGAAAACAAGTACCCCGAACTGGCCACACCGGATTCTCCGACCCGGCGGGTTGGGAGTGATCTGGATTCGGATTTCTCAAAGACACGCCATCAACGCCCTGTCCTGAGTCTGGCGAACGCGTTCAGCACAGAGGATTTATTAACATGGGAGACACGGAACCGCAGATTGATGCCAGAGGCAGAGTTCACCTATGTGACAGAGCCTAAATTTGACGGATTAACCCTGGTGCTGCGTTATGAGAAAGGGATTCTTGTGCAGGCGGCAACTCGAGGCAACGGCGAGGTTGGAGATCTGGTCACCGCGAATGCACGCACGATCCGGTCAGTGCCACTGCGGATCCCTGTCGAGAATGGGCCGGCACCTCCAGATGTCCTCGTGGTACGCTGTGAAGTGCTCTTTACAAAAGATGCATTTGTAAAACTGAATCAGCAGCGTATCGAAGAGGGAGAGCCCGCGTATGTGAATGCACGCAATACGGCTTCCGGCTCCCTCAAACAAAAGAATGCGCAACTCACGGCAAAAAGAGATCTGTCCGCGTATGCCTACGATGTGATGTTCCCGGATGAATTTGTGCCGGAAGATCATTTTGAACGCCTGGAGTGGCTGCGCCGCGCAGGATTCCATGTGCAGCCTGATGTGCGACAATTTTCGACTCTGGAAGAGGTCGCTGCGCGGGTCAAGTGGTGGAAAGATGTGCGTGACACACTTCCATTTGAGATTGACGGGGTCGTCGTTAAAGTCTCCGACAGCAGACAGGTCAGACAGCTCGGTGTGGCAGGGAAAGATCCACGCGGGGCAATCGCATTCAAATTTCCCTCCGAGGAAGCGACGACCATCCTTGAGTCGGTAACGCCGCAGATCGGAAGGACAGGACGGATTACGCCGACGGCGAACCTTAAACCCGTGTTTGTGGGAGGGGTTACCGTTTCCAATGCCACCCTCCATAACTACGACCAGGTGCAGCAGCTGGAGTTGCGCATTGGAGATACGATCAGAATTAAGCGGTCCGGAGATGTGATCCCCTACATCGTTGGTCCACTGAAAGAAGCCCGCACCGGCAGTGAAACCTCCATACTGCCGCCCGATCATTGTCCGGCCTGCAGGAATGCGCTCATACGAAAGCGCGATGGTGTGGATTTATTCTGCCCAAATCCACACTGTTCGGAAAGGATCCTTCGCAAGGTGATATTTTTTGCTTCCAGAGACGGGCTTGATATTGAAGGGCTGGGGCCGAACACCATTCAGGCGCTGATTGAAGCGGGCCTGATTCGTGATGAAGCCGATCTCTATCTCCTCAGGGAGAAAGATCTATTACCTCTGGAAGGCTTTGCCGAGCGAAAGACCTCTGAGCTGATTGCGTCCATTGACCGCAGTCGCGGTCGCGGCCCCGAAAAATTACTGGTTGCACTGGGAGTTAACGGGATTGGAGTCGTATCTGCGCGGCTGCTGCTTGGACGGTTCTCGATAGAGCAGTTAATGGCAATCGCCGAAAAGGTGAATACCATTGAAGAAGAAGTGCCTGCTAAACTGGCTCAAAACAGGAAGGAGTTCTCCCATGTACTCCTGCAGAAGATCCATCTCAAGGATCCGGTTGAGGCCTCTCTGGAGCAGCTGGGCGCAGAGGATGAAGGAATGGCCGCATCTCTGACAGAACTGCTCACGCTGCTTCAGCCCCTTCTGGCACTGGACGGGATTGGCCCGACGATGGTACAGGAGGTTCTTGATTGGTTCAAAGAAGCTGAAAATCGGGATTTGATTGCCGGTCTGCAGGCCGCAGGCGTATCGTTTGAATCCCGGGAGCAGACTCCATCATCTCAGGTACTGGAGGGGAAAACGTTTGTCATCACCGGCAGTCTGGAAGGGATGACACGGTCCAAGGCACGCGCCTGGATTGAGTCAAACGGCGGAAAGGTGACCGGCAGCGTGAGCAGGAAGACGGACTATCTTTTGGCCGGGGAGAATGCGGGCAGTAAACTAAAGAAAGCCGCGGCACTGGAGGTCACCGTGCTGGTACTCAGTGAGTTGAAGGATATCTTAAACGAGACAGACAGGACAGATCATGCAGAATAAGCAAAACAGGAAGATTTTTCTTCTGGATGCGATGGCGCTTGCATACCGGGCCCATTTTTCATTCATCAGTCGTCCACGGATTAATTCGCGGGGAGAAAATACCAGTGCACTGTACGGGTTCAGTACAACTCTGATTAACCTGATTGAAGAGGTGGGACTGGAATACGCGGCCATCATCTTTGACGGACCGGGAAAAACCTTCCGGAATGACCTTTATTCCGAGTACAAAGCCAACCGGGATGCGCCGCCGGATGCGCTGATCAAGAACCTGCCCCGAATCAAAGAATTGGCTCAGGCACTCGCGATCCCGGTCATACAGGCGGACCGGTACGAGGCGGATGATGTGATCGGCACGCTGGCACGGCGGGCCGAGGCTTCCGGCGCACATGCCATCATCGTATCCCCGGACAAAGATTTTCAGCAGCTGCTTTCGCCCCGCATAGAGATGATGCGACCCCGCAGAGGGGCGGGATTTGAGCGTCTCACCGAGGATAAGTTTCGGGAAAAATATCAGATCCATCCGCAAAATTTTATTGACATGCTGGCGCTCATGGGAGACAGCAGCGACAATGTGCCCGGTGCACGGGGAATTGGTGAAAAGGGAGCCGCAAAACTGGTGCAGCAGGATCAGACTATTGAGAATATTCTGGAGAAGGCATCCACCTACACCAGTAAGCGATGGCGGACTGCGCTGACCGAGAACCCGGACATGGTGCGGTTGAGCAAAGATCTGGTTACGATACGAACAGATGTGGAAGTGGAACTGGATTGGGAAACCTGTCGTCCGCGGAGTCCTAGAGACACGGAGCCGCTGGCATTTTTCCGCCGCTACGAATTCAATACACTGATTCGCCGCCTCTCTACAGGGATGGAGCTTTTCCAGACCGAGGAGACCAGCCCCGAAAGTGCCTTGAAGCGCTATCAGCCGGATCAGGCCAACTATCGTATTATCACAACCGTGGAGGAATTGAAAACATTTGAACAGTCGCTGAAAGAGATCCGGCGTATTGGAGTCGCAAGCCTGATGACTGCCGGCTCTCCCGTTCGTGCAGACTGGTGGGGGCTGGCGGTTTCGTGGGCCCCGGGCAGCGCGGTATATCTTCCGCTTCCACTTCCAGACGGGACTTCCATATTGGAGGTGATCCAGATTCTTGCACCGGTTTTTTCCAACGGAAAAGTAGAAAAAACCGGCCATGACCTGAAGCCGTTGATCGTGCGTCTCCGACGGCTTGGAGTCCCGGTTCGGGGAAAGTTCTTTGACACCCAGATTGCCCACTATTTACTCTCTCCGGATCAGAATCACCGGTTCGGGACGGTGACGAAGCAGCAGTTGAATTATGAGCCTCGGGCGATGGAGGATATCATCGGGACCGGGCGCCTGCAAAAGGAGCCGCGAAGTATCCCCCCTGATGAGTTTCGCATCCTTGCCTGTGAGCGTGCAGCATGTGCGCTTGCCATGCAGGAAAAATTGAGCAAAAAACTTCAGGAGAATGACCTTCTTCAGGTCGCAGACGACATTGAGTTTCCACTGGTGTATGTGCTGGCCGATATGGAGGCGGCAGGTGTAAAACTGGATCCGTCCATCCTGGATGCACTGGGGCCGAGAATTCAGGAAGATCTGGACCGGACTGCCAGTGAGATTTACACTGAAGCCGGCGAGTCCTTCAATATTGCCTCGTCCAAACAGGTCGGGGAGATTCTGTTTGAGAAACTGGGGTATCCGGTAAAGCGCAGAACACCGTCCGGCAAGCCGTCCACACGCGAGGAGGTTCTTCTGGACCTTGCGACCGAACATAAGGTGGCGGCACTTATCATGGACTGGCGGAAAGCGGCCAAACTCAAAGGGACCTATGTAGACAATCTGGTCCGTATGGTCAGGCCGATGACACGGCGTGTGCACACGGTGTTCAATCAGACCTCCGCCGCCACCGGCCGACTTTCTTCATCTGATCCAGCACTGCAAAATATCCCCGTCCGCGATGCTACAGGACGCGAACTTCGCAGTGCATTTGTGGCTCCGAAAGGCTGGTACATTCTATCCGCAGACTATTCACAGATTGAACTTCGGATCCTCGCCCATATGAGTTCAGATCCAGGATTACAGGAATTTTTTGCAACCGGCCGGGATCCGCATACCGAAACCGCTGCACTGATCTATAACGTGGATGCCGCGGATATTACACGAGAGCAGCGAAACCGTGCAAAGGCGGTGAATTACGGAATCCCGTACGGCCTTTCACCTTCCGGCCTGGCGCGTGGACTGCGGTGTACCCACAAAGAGGCGCAGCAGCTGATGAAAGCGCATCAGGAGTCCTTTCCCGGGATCTGGCGGTTTATTCAGCAGCAGGTGGATCAGGCCAGGGAATGCGGCTTTGCGACTACGCTCATGGGGCGTCGCCGTTATTTACCGGATCTGAAATCCCGCAACGGTGCGGCGCGTTCGGCGGCCGAGCGGATTGCCGTCAATATGCCCATCCAGGGGACCCAGGCAGATATGATCAAGCTGGCCGCCATTGCGATTGACCAGGGGCTGCAACATGCCGGTATGCGGTCACGGGCAATTCTGCAGGTCCATGACGAACTGGTCTTTGAAGTGCCGAAGTATGAATTAGCCGAGGCGGAAGATCTTGTTCTGAACTGTATGATCCAGGCCATGGAACTCAACGTTCCGATTGAAGTCAATATCGGAAAGGGGACAAACTGGCTCCAGGCACATTAAGGCGCTCTGAAATAACCAGTCAGCAGCTCTCTCCTCTGTCACGCGAGTTCCATGATGTGTGCACTTACAGGCGGGGGCGTTTCACGGTTCAGCATCCCCATCTCCCTAAGAAATCTTGACGGTTCTTTTGAGTAGCCCCTGTACTGATCTGCCCGGGATAGAATCAGTTGATTTTTTGCCCGCGTAATGGCAACAAAACATGCACGGCGTTCTTCCTCAAGTGCAGAGCCTCTGTTATTCTGCTGGATGCTTTGCCAGGAAGGAAGGATTTCCTCTGCCATCCCCATGAGATAAACTGTATCAAACTCAAGTCCTTTGGCACCATGGATTGTCGCCAAAGATACAGATCCAGATCGTGGAACCGGGTTTTTAGAACGAAGATCCAATTCCTGTAAAAATTGATCAAGGGTTGGTAATTCAAGCTGCACATTAACATTATTGCAGAGCTCTCTCCATGCACTCAGGTCATCCTGTAAGCCGGGGTCATCGTTTTCATGACCGAACAATTCAACCAACATATCAATCGCTGCGCTCAGTTTTTGGGATCCGTCGGTAATACTCAGGATTAGTTTGACGGCTTTTGCTATATGCGGAGACAAGTCAGTCCTCAGTGCGGCATGCGCCCAGATGGAAAGATAGGAGATGCCTGTCGCGCTCGCACGCGAAATAATGTCCTCTGGAGCGATTGGCACTGGAGCAATTGTATCGAAGGCATTGACTAGCGTAGACAGGTTATGGCGATCCAGAGGGCGGTTAATCTGTCTAAGGCAGGCAATCATCCACCTCATGTTCGGGGACACAAAATCATCCCTTCGCATCAGCATTGCGGAACGAACTCCTTTCGCTTCAAGGTGATCGTGCATAGATTGTAACATGGAGCGGCTCCGGGCCAATACCGCGGTGCGGCTGCGGCCCTCATCCCCCATAGCAATAATTCCGTTCGTGATGCCAGCCACTTCCTCCTGATCTGTCGGAAACACGCGGCATTGAATGGACTCAACCTCTGTAGCCTGCCGGACCGATATAGATGTCTGTTTGTTTCTCAAACGCTGAGCATTATACACCACAAGGCGGTTTGCCGCCTCAACGATTTGTGGTGCACAGCGGAAATTTGTGGGGAATTGAATCAAATCACAGCCAAAGTCCGAGACTAGTGCAGAAATTCTATGAACATTGGCACCGTTCCATTCATAGATCGTCTGGTCATCATCGGCCACCGCAAATACTTCCCGAAAGTCATTGCCTGCCATACATCTGAGAAGCTCGTACTGGGCATCGTTCGTGTCCTGAAATTCGTCAATGAGCCAATATCGATAAACTGTCTGATAGTACCGGGCCAGCGCGGGGTGTTTGAGCAGTTTGTGGGCTTCTAAAATCAGAGAATGGAAATCCAAGGCATTTGCGCGGCGCAGTTCCTCTTCATAGAGACGATAGGCCGCGGCAGGAAATTGAGGATTTTCGATAGACGAACCCGCGGATGCTTTGAAATGCGATACCGCTTCTTCCGGGCGAATGAGTTGCGATTTCAATCGATCAATCAAGGGCAGCAATTGCCATGGTGCATGTTCATGCAGGCTGGAGTCACGACGAATGGCATCTCGGAGCAGTGCCTGCCGGTCTTCTTTCCGTGAATAGATTCTAAAGCCTGGTTTTAATCCGATATGCGCACCATGCTGTCGCAGGACACTCGAACAGAAACTGTGAAAGGTGAAGATGTCCGCACGGTCTTCCAGTTCGGGCACAAACGAACGCACGCGGTCTTTCATCTCATCTGCCGCCTTATTGGTAAAGGTGAGTGCCAAAACACGAAATCTCTGATCCCGCGATTCATCCAGCAGGCGTGCGATCCGGCAGGTCAGTACCTGGGTTTTTCCAGACCCCGGCCCGGCAAGCACCAGCAACGCCCCTTTATTCCAGTTGACAGCTTGGCACTGAATTTGTGTCAGTTGACTTAAGGATGTTCTAAGACTGTGATTCACGATTTCTGCACAGATTTTTAATTGCGACTTGAAATGCCTTTAATTGCCCCTCCCCAATGCTGGAACCATTGCGGATGCGATCGGCAAGCATTGCCGAACAGGTGGACTTCTTTTTTCCCGATTTAAATTTGGATAAGAGACCCTGTTTATCTAAACTTTCAGCATTGGGGGTTCCAAGTTCTGCCAGTATTTCGCGTAGATCTGTATCAAATCCGTCGGTAACAAGCTGATCTTCCAAGTTCCCGGCTTCGTGAAGATGACACTTTTTGCTTATTTGGGTATCGTCAAATCCATGGTTTCTTATCCGGTCAATATAAGATTTCCCGGCTTGATCGTTATCAAATACGGCTTGCCACGGAATATTAAGCGCACGCGCTAGAATAACAAACGAGGCGGGATTGCCATTATTTTGAGTATCAATCACTGATATACCATGCTTGTCTAAATTATAATGCAATGTGTCCGCTACGGCGTGTATAATCATGAAATCGCTCTGTCCCTCAACAATCAGCCAGCCTTCCGCAAAGAATATCTCCCCGCGCATTCGTCGTGCTTGAGTTTCGAGTGCACGAAGCACTTCATCTGAAACATATAAGGACGAGCGTTTTTTCAGATCGGAGAGATTTTTCCCTGCTTCAATTCTATCCTCACGCTCACCATAACATTGGTGTAATTTTCGATAGGTATTTTTCTCAAGATTCCCGGTGACGGTAAGAGTTCTTGACTCTCGCCGGTAGCTTAGTTTTCCATTTGACTCCCTCACAATCATCTCAAGAGCATTGCATGGAGGGACTACCGCTGAGAAGTTCTCAGGTAATGATAGAACCTCGGTTCCGTTATTTGAGCGCCTTACTAGGCGAAGATGCCGAAAAGGCACATGCTGGATAAAGTATGGCGAATGGGTTGTAATAATCTTCTGGCCGGGGATTCGTTGAATGTGATCCCATAGTGTGCGGACAGCATGCGGGTGAAGATGTGTTTCAGGCTCTTCAAGGAGAAGGATAGGTTTAAGTCCAGTCCCGTATAATTCGTTCAGGAGGCATTCAACGAATGCCTGGAACAGGAATAATACTAACAAACTTTGCATTCCTTCTCCCTGAAGTCGGATCGGCAGCCAGGGGGATGTGGATTCATTTTGCAGAATGATCTGAACCTTAGAGAGGATTTCTGATATGTTCGACGGCAATGTTTGTAGGCTAACATTGCCGTCTTCCTGATTCCGAATCGCAATTTTTGTTGCTCTCCTTAATGTTCTGGTAATTCGTTCCAGATGGGGATCAGCTTTCAGAACCTGTTCATTGAGTCGGTTGAGTTCTTCCAGCGTCTGGGATTCAGTCTCCGGCGGGATCTTTGTTGCCTTGAGTAATTGCTTCCAGAATTGGGAAGAGCGGTGTGAGAATTCATCATTCACGCTTCGTAGAGCTCCCAAATAGAATACGGGCAGGTACTTTCTGAATTTAGTCCGATTTCTGGGGTTAGCACTTGCAGAGCCAACAAGTTGTTCACCCTGGGCATCAAGAAAATCCCACTTCTGCTCAAAGGTATCACCGCTCCAGTTATATTGCGTTCGGACTGTAACGGATTGGTGGTTTGTGTTCAGGTTAATTTGGGCAATCCCCACAAGATCTTCTATAGAGGAACCCTCTTCCACACCAGTCAGCGTAATACTGGCACCATCAGAGTTTTTAGCATTCCTTGCATTCGCCCCCAGATGGATATCATGTTCGCTGAATCTTTTTCCCCTCTGCTCTCCAAAGCGTGGCAAAGTCACCCGGATTGCGTCAAGAATGGCAGTCTTTCCGACATTATTTGGTCCTATGAGGACCGTTGTCTCTCCAAAATCAAG
This sequence comes from Rhodothermales bacterium, assembly GCA_022820435.1. Lineage (GTDB taxonomy): Bacteria > Bacteroidota > Rhodothermia > Rhodothermales > Bin80 > Bin80. The sequence goes on along the minus strand of JAJEFL010000112.1, from coordinate 514 downwards.
CGACAGATGACGAATTGATCTGAAGTTTTTAATCTTGATGTTCGCTATCTTCATTTAGTCGGTCGTTTTAACTGCACACCCGTAAGTACGACATGAAGCATGCACGCAACTCCAATTTACTCAAAATCCCAGTAATTGTTTGGGGAAGTCATGCAAAACGGCGACTTATGAGGGAAATTCAAGTCCACCCAACGGTATGCACTATCCTAATCTGAGGGAAACACCAACGATGCTGCACAAGTCCATAAATCAGAGATGTCACTGTGGGCTTATTGGTCTCATTCTAATGTACCCCAATTACCATATCCGTCCGAAAATCCTATTTTTGACGGCTCGTTTTGTTGATGATGTGGACAATTTTTGCAACTCCGCCGCCGCTAAGCGTTCAGGAAAAGCCGGGTAAGAACCGGTGCATGGTCAGATGGACGCTCTAGATCACGTTCCTCGACATCGACCCAGGAATTCCTGCTGAGTTTGGAGAATTTGGGGGTTGCAAGAATATGGTCAATCCGCA
>JAJEFL010000159.1:0-14645 GCA_022820435.1 Rhodothermales bacterium | reverse complement strand
TGGAAGACCTGAAAACCAAGGGTATGACCGCAAGCGCGAAAGGAACGGTGGAGAATCCGGGCAGGAATGTGAAGCAGAAAGCAGGACTGAACCGCTCAATACTGGGAACAGGATGGGCGATACTGGAGCAATTCCTGCGGGAGCGAGGTGTGGTGATCAAGGTACCCCCACATTATACATCGCAGACATGCAGCAAGTGTTCCTATGTGAACGCAAAGAATCGGCAAACGCAGTCCGAGTTTCTATGTCTGGCGTGCGGGTATCAGGCGAATGCGGACACGAATGCGTCCGTAAATATCCGGGCGTCCTGGCACGAATTGTGCCGAACGGGTTGTGGAGCCTATGGTTGACCTGTCATTGCGGAGCGCAAGCCTGCAATGACAGGCAACGGGCGATGAAACACCAAAAAGACCATGAGAGTTGTGACTCATGGATATAATTCCCAAAAATAAGTTCGGCAGTGTATCAGGCGGTACAGGATTATGGGTTCCCACACTCTTCAGAGTTCTAAGATAATACTTTGGGCAGGAATGTGCGATGATGGTCGAGATGACAGCCATGTTTCCAGAGAGGAAACACAAAACAAAATCATATCGCCGGATGTATCAGTCATCAACTGTCCCAAGAGGGCAAGCAATATGAGGAAAAACATCGAGCGACACATTCATCAGGCTGCCATTGCCTGTGGCAAAGAGGAACAGGTCGCGGGGTGGAGTATCAGTATTATTAGGGCCTTCTGTGTTTTTGGGTAGACCCGGATGAGTGCGTTATGACCAAAGAGGAACGCAACCGAAAGATTCTGGAGCGTATCCATGCAGGGGAGCGCCCGGCAGTCGTTGCCACCGATTTTGGGCTGACGCAGGCGGGGGTGTTCCATATCTGCCAGAGGGCGGGTTTAAACCTCGCAAGGCATCGGGCAAAGGCCCGAAGAGAGCGTAATCACCGGATCGTTAATCGTGGTACGCGTCCAAGAAGGAGTATCCCTCGAAATAGTGGGGAGAGAATTTGGACTGCCATCGGAGAGAGTACGCCAGATTTGTCTGGAGGCGGGACTGAACCTTAAGGAAGAGCGCAGGGCGCGTAACCGGCAGATCATTGGGCGCATCCAGGCAGGAAAAAGTCAGGTGGCCGTCGCCAAAGAATTCAGGCTGACACCAAACACGGTAAGCAATATCTGCCGGGAGGCTGGCGTGAATGTGAAAAGTCTTCGACAGCATGAAACTCAGGAACGCAACGCGGAGATCGTCCGGCGCGTCAAGGCAGGGGAAACCCGGGCGGCAGTGGCCAGGGACTTCAGATTGCATGTAAATGGTGTGAGCAGGATCTGTCGGGAGGCAGGGGCAGTCGCCTGGAAGCGGTTGAGCAAACAGGAATACCAGGTTCGCAATGCGGAGATTGTCCGGCGGGTCGCCAGCGGAGAGACGCAGGTTGCGGTGGCTAAGGACTTTGGATTGACCGCGGCGAGAGTCGGTGCAATCTGCACGGCGGCCGGTTTCCAGGGATCACCGGAATCCCCGTCTCCACGAAATCCCTAGTTCAAATTTCACGCAATAACTCAAGGTTTCGTTTAGAGGAAGGGGGCAAAGGCAGGCAAGCAGATCAGAGTGGATTCTTCCGCGAAAATCCTATGCGAAGGATCCCTTAACCATCTTCATCATTTGGTTTTACCGGCATTGTTGTGGATAGAACCACTGGGGAAAAATGCCAAAACAGGAGGGATTTCAGCAAAAAATGTCGGAATCGGGGGGGAATATTCGCTCAAGTTCTCACAATTGAGTTTGCCAGGTGGTATTTTGTGCAGAGATTCCAGGTTCACATCTGGTATCCTGATACCTTGACGCAAGTTCGATATGTTCTTCCAGTCCTGTCGGTTTGGATGTCTCCTGGAAAACAGGGACAGGGAATTCCAGCAAAAATCTCACTACAATTTCGGATCTGCACAAACATAACAATACCATGCAAAGACACAATCTTAAACTTTTCCGACACGCCGTCTGTGTATTCAAACACCACTGTGTGGCAGTTCTGCCTGTAATGCTGATGGCGCATCTAGCCCTGGGACAGGGCATTGAGATGGACTATCGAAGTCTTGAGGCATTATACAAGGCAACCAATGGCGACAGTTGGACGAATAACGACAACTGGGATTTTACGGCAGTGCCGGGAGAAGATGAATTGGACTCGTGGTACGGCATCACCCAAATTTCTGGGCGGGTGTTTCAGCTTTTTCTCGGAGAAAACAATCTCACGGGGATAATTCCGGCAGATATCGGTAATCTCCAGCAGCTGGCCAATCTCTATCTGGACGGAAATTCCCTGACCGGGTCAATTCCGTCAGAAATTGGTAACCTCCGGCAGTTACAAACTCTCTATCTGTACCAGAATTCCCTGACCGGGTCAATTCCGTCAGAAATTGGTAACCTCCAGCAGTTACAAATTCTCTATCTGCACCAGAATTCCCTGACCAACTCAATTCCGGCAGAAATCGGCAGTCTCCAGCAATTAAAGGAATTGAATCTTTCTAATAACTCTCTTACCGGATCAATTCCGTCAGAAATTGGCAAACTCCGACGTTTGGAGAGATTAAGTTTGCAGAGCAATATGCTAACCGGCTCAATCCCGCCAGAAATCGGTGAACTCCAGCATTTGGAAATAATTGAACTACATGGCAATATGCTAACCGGGCCGATCCCGCCAGAAATCGGCAACATCCAGCAGTTGCAAGAACTCAGTCTGTACAATAATTCTCTGACCGGGTCAATTCCGTCAGAAATTGGTAACCTCCAGCAGTTACAAATTCTCTATCTGAACGGGAATTCCCTGACCGGCTCAATTCCACCAGAAATTGGCAACCTGTCGCAGTTAGAAATTTTGTTTCTTCTCAAAAATTCTCTGACTGGAGTGATCCCAGTGGAAATTGGAAATCTCCGGCAGTTACGAGTATTGAATCTGCCAGGTAACGCCCTTACTGGATCAATCCCCGTAGAGATCGGCAATCTCCAGCAGTTACGAGTATTGAATCTGTTCTTAAACGATCTTACTGGATCAATCCCGGCAGAAATTGGCAATCTCCAGCAGTTACAACGTCTAGATATTTCTTTCAACGCACTCACGGGCGAACTGCCATCCAGTTTCATGCAACTGGATCATCTAAGTCGTTTGGTCTTTTTCGGTGAAGAACAGCATCTTTGTGCACCTGAGGATGCAGCGTTTCAGACATGGTTGGATAGTATCCAGGAAGTAGGAGGCCCTAACTGTGGAGAATTACAGTTTGAGGATGGTCCTGTAACAGAAGGTCAGGGTACAGCTTCATACAAGGTTGAACTTCCTGAGGTTTCTGGGGGTGCGCCTCCATATACGTACACCGTAACATCTGATCTGCCGGAGGGGTTCGTCTTCAATGCATCCACACGTACAGTCAGAGGGAGCCCAACCTCCGCTGTCCTCCCGGCAACTTATAAGTACAAGGCTATGGACAGTGACGGGACGGACTCAATTATGAGATTCACGATGCAATTCCATGCTGTCGTATTCCAGGGTATGATTGACGATCAATCTCTTACACTCAAACAATCCGTAGTTCCAATCACGTTTCCAGAGGCCTCTGGAGGTATAGCCCCCTATCTTTATACATTGATGCCGAATCTTCCGGAGGGACTCGTCTTCAATGCATCCACACGTACAATCAGCGGGACTCCAACGGCAACCATGCCTACGACAACCTACACATATGGGGCGACCGACAGTACCGGCAGTCATTCAACTCTGACATTTACGATAGAAGTTGCGCAGGAGGTAGCATTTCAGGGGAAGATCAATAATCAATCTCTTGCACGCGGACAGTCTATGGTGCCGGTTACGTTTCCAGAAGTTTCGGGGGGCGCAGCCCCGATCAGGTATGATGTTACTCCCACACTTCCGGAAGGACTGGCTTTTAACGCCAGCACGCGTGTTTTGTCGGGAACGCCAACGATGATTACAGATCAGTCACAATCCTATAAATACAGAGCGACCGATGTAAATGGATCCTCTGACAGTTTGCTGTTTACAATTGAAGTGTTTTCTCCAGTGGCCAGTGAACAGCAGGGTTCTTTACCGGAATCCTTTATGGTGCATGGCAATTATCCGAATCCGTTTCAAGCGTCCACACGCTTGTTGATTGATCTTCCTCAACCTGCACGCGTGGAGATTGAGGTGATGGACCTAACTGGACGGCGCATACTTACGGTACCGGCACAGATTTTGTCTGCCGGGTGGGAGCACAGTTTGTCACTAGACGGCCAAGGGCTTCCTTCTGGGCTGTATACGTATCGTATCATTGCTGCCTCGGCGGAGGAAAAATTTATGCATACTGGTAGTTTTATACGCATCAGGTAACAAACTCCGTATGGATGCGGGAAACCCAATCAGACAGATATAAAAACCACCTCAAATCAGATTGCCATGATGGGGGAACCTGGGAAAGCCCATACCCCATCAAAAAAGCCCAAAAGCGGGACTGGAAAAATTCTGTGCTCCATATCACTACAAATCAACAAACTTGGGTTAAGTTGTAGTGCCATGTCCTAAGATGTGGTGACTGTGTATGGATGTGCGGGGAGGGTATTTACTTTAGATAATGTATTTTTGTACGTGAACTCGAATATCTGATAAGATTATGAATCAGAAAATTGCTTATGTATCCCGTGCTCCGGAGGTTACGGATGTCATCGTAGTGGGCTCCGGGATCAGCGGAGGGTTCGCGGCAAAAGAACTCACGGAGGCAGGTCTGAATGTGTTACTTCTGGAGCGGGGATATAATCTGGTGCACGGTGCCGGGTATGTTACGGAACACCTTAAAAATTGGGAATTCCCGGCCCGCAACAGCAAGGGATCCCGCCTGCATCAGCAGCAGTATGCAATTCAATCCCGGACCTATGCCTTTGCAGAGCACACGGAACATTTCTTTATTAATGATCAGGAGAATCCCTATATAGAAGGGGATCCATTTACCTGGATTCGGGCGGATGTTGTGGGTGGACGTTCACTTTTGTGGGCCCGCCAGTGTTACCGGTGGGGAGCGATGGATTTTGAGGCGAATGCACAGGATGGTATGGGTATAGACTGGCCGATCCGGTACGAAGAGATTGCACCTTGGTATGACCATGTAGAGCGATTTGCCGGGATTACCGGGCAACCCGAAGGCCTTTCACAGTGCCCGGATGGTGTTTTTTTACCTCCGATGCCCCTGAACTGGGCGGAAGAGCGTGTACAGGAAGCAATCGCCAAATTTTTTGATGACCGGTTATTGACGATCGGCCGGGCCGCAATCCTTACCCAGCCTCATAATGGCCGGGCAGCATGCCACTACTGTGGCGAATGCTACCGGGGATGCTCCGCAGGGGCCTATTTCAGCAGCCTGAGTGCAACACTGCCCGCTGCCCTTGCAACGGGCCGGCTGACCCTGCAGCCGGAAAGTATTGCGCACAGTGTCATTTATGACGAAACGCAGGGAAAGGCGACCGGGGTTCGCTACATAGACCGTACCACCGGAGTCATGCGGGAGGCGTATGCCCGAATGATTTTCCTTTGCGCCTCCGCATTGGGGACGACGCAGATCATGCTGAATTCAACCTCCCCCCGCTTTCCTGATGGCCTTGCAAATGATAGCGGGGTACTAGGGCACTACTTAATGGATCATCACTTTCAGATTGGTGCCACCGGCGAGTTGCCGGGAGGCGAGGACCGGTACTTTCAGGGGAAACGCCCGAATGGGATCTATATCCCCCGGTTTCGAAATATCTCTGGAAAGACCCGGCGCAGTGATTACCTCCGAGGCTTCGGATATCAGGGAGAGGCGACCCGATCCTCCTGGAACAGACCGGTTCAGGGCTTTGGTGCAGAACTCAAACAGACACTCAGAACGCCGGGCCCCTGGGAAATGGTTCTGGAGGCATTCGGGGAGGCATTGCCGAAATTTGACAACTATGTAACCCTCGATGAGTCGGTGACAGATGCATGGGGGATTCCAGTCCTGCGGATCCACTGTAAGTGGGGTGAGAACGAATTCGCCATGCGGGAAGACATGAAACAATCCGCCGCAGAAATGCTGGATGCCGCAGGCGCAAAGAATATAGAGATCTATGACCATTATACGGAAGATGGTCTTGGTGCGGAGCCGGGACTGGGAATCCACGAGATGGGAACCGCCCGTATGGGACATGATCCGGCTACCAGCGTATTAAATGCGCATAATCAGTGCCACGCTGTTCCCAATGTATTTGTGACCGATGGTGCATGCATGACCTCTTCAGCATGTCAGAACCCGTCGATTACCTATATGGCACTGACCGCAAGAGCCGCCGGCTATGCCGTGGATGAATTAAAGCGCTTAAATCTCTGACCATCTGAAAAAAAAGATCCGGTCGATGGCCATCCTGATCATAAGAGATGCGTTCTCTGCCCGCAAGGTTTGGGGTGGTCTACAGGGTCTGCGGTTTTTGGGAATGCCTTCACGAACATGATTGCGCTACTTTTTCTGATCCAGTTCCTGCCGCTGAAGGATGCACTTATGTTCCATGCATCCTTCGATTCAGTTTCAACTGCAGGCATGGCGGCAGGAGACCCGGTCCTTTATCGGACACAGGCATGGGAGGCGCGTGACGATGCACATCCGGCTGCCTTGCCGGAGGGGGGTGTCTCCATTGATGCGCACGGTGGACGCTACGGCGGTGCTCTGGACTTTTCCAGATACGCCGAAGCACTGTACTATTTTAAGGCGCAGGATAATTTTCCCTATGCCTCCAGGAACTGGAATGCAACCATCTCCTTCTGGTTGAAACTGGATCCCGATCAGGATCTGGTTGAGGGGCAGTGGTGCGATCCGATACAGATTACTTCACGGGCCTGGGACGATGGGGCTATATTTGTGGACTTTACACGCAACCGTCCAAGGCAATTTCGCTTTGCTGCGTTTGCAGACCGTGAAAGATGGAATCCTGATGGTCAGCCATGGGAGGAAATGGCACCGGGAGTGATGCCAATGATCACGGTGCCGTCTCCTCCGTTCAAGCGGGATGCATGGACGCATGTCGCTCTGGTGTTGCAGAGGTTCAATACCGACCCGGAGCATGCGGTACTCCTCGGGTATCTTAACGGGGAGCCTGCTGGCGTATTGGAGGGGCGAGATCAGGCAATTACCTGGAATCCTGAGGATGTCCTTGTACAGATTGGGTTACAGTTCAAGGGGCAGATCGACGATCTGGCCTTCTTCAACCGGGATCTCTCATTGGAAGAAATGAGACAGGTGTATACGCTCCCGCATGGCATTGCAACGCTATATCCGTAGCATGTACAGATCCTTCCCGTTACTGTTACCGGTCCTGCTGTGGAGTTGTGTCTCTCCAGCCGGGCCTCCGTATGCTCTGGATGAAGCAATCAACACAATGGAGGTGGAAGAGGGGTTCAGGGTTGAACGGTTCGCTGCGGAGCCGCTTGTACAGGATCCTGTCGCAATGACGATTGACGAACGGGGGCGGGTCTACGTAGTAGAGATGCCGGGGTATCCGTTGGATACCGGGGGTTCCGGGCGCGTGAAGTTGTTGCAGGACTCCGATGGAGACGGTTATCCGGATACGGCGACTCTTTTTGCTGAAGGGCTCAGACTCCCGAACGGCGTGATGCGCTGGAAGAAGGGGGTACTCGTAACGGATCCACCGGAGGTGCTTTATCTGGAAGATACCGATACGGATGGAGTGGCAGATGTTCGTGAAGTGATCCTGACGGGATTTGCTCTGAGCAATCCGCAACATAATGCCAACACTCCCCTTTATGGCCTTGATAACTGGATCTACATTGCCAATAACGGTACGATTTCCTGGACGGAAAAGTATGCGGATCCGTTCGGGGATACGGGTGGAGAGATCTTCTTTTCATCACAGCCGGAAGGGCCCCGACTGCCTCCGAACGGAATGGATCGGAATATCCGGTTCCGGCCGGACACATTTGAACTTGAAATGCGGAGCGGAAAATCACAGTTTGGGCACACCTTTGATCCATGGGGGCGACATTTTCTGAACGATAACAGTCGCCATCACTATTACGAGGCGCTGGCAGCGCCGTATCTGGAGCACAACCTGTCGGTTGCGGTGAAGAATGCAACGCAGATTTCGTCAGATCATAGCGGTGCATCTCAGGTATTTCCAATTACAGTCAATCCGGAACATCAACTTCTCACAGATCGGGGAGTAATGACCTCTGCGTGTGGAATCACATGGTATCACGGCGGTTTGTTTCCGGCTCCGTATGATGCGGATATCACCTTTACGGCGGAGCCGGTACACAATCTGGTTCATGTGAACCGGGTCCAGGCAGACGGCAGCGGATTTATTGCCTCCCGTATTCAGGAGGGAAAAGAGTTTCTGGCTTCCACGGACAGCTGGTTCCGGCCCGTAAATTTCACCGTGGGCCCGGACGGAGCGTTGTATGTTGTTGACTACTATCGACAGATCATTGAGCATCCGGAGTGGATGGATGATGCGGTGGTTGAGGCGGGGAATCTGACGCAGGGGACTGCACGGGGCAGGATTTATCGCATTGTTCCAGATGGAACGCCAGCGCCAGCCTGGCTGGATGCCCTGAAGCCAATGGACACGGCCGAACGCGTCCACCGCTTAGCGGATACAAATGGATGGTGGAGAATGACGGCGCAGCGAATGCTGGTGTCCGAGCGGGATACGGCGGCCATACCGCTGCTGAGAGAACAACTCTACCGGGAAACCCAGCCCGAGGGGCGGCTTCACATCCTGTGGGCTTTGCAGGGGCTGGATGCCCTGCGCACGCAGGATATCCGTGTCGGAATAGAAGATCCCCATCCCCGTGTTCGGGAAAATGCGGTCCGTCTGGCGGAACTCAGCCCGCAAGGCGGGGAGGTTTTACGTCCCTTTCTTACGGAACTCGCCAATGATCACGATGCGAGGGTACGTTATCAGGTATTAATGACGCTGGGGGTTATGCTCCATGGAGATTCCGGGGAGGTTTTGCGGGTGCAGGAGCAGATTCTACGACAGGATCTGCACGATGAATGGGTGCAGGTGGCGGCGCTGCTTTCCATGCCGTCGGATCGGCTGTTCATGATCGCCCTGCGCCACCCGGATCATCCTTCATTCGTCGAAAAAGTTACGGAGGTCATGGTTCGGGAGCAGCGTGCAGCGGTGCCTCTTGCGAGCGTCCTTGCTTCGGACCGTGATCAGTGGTGGCATGCAGCGGTACTCCGAGGCATGGCTTCGGCCAATGCAAGCGCCTCGGCTTCCCAGGCAAAAGATTTGATTGCACGGATGTGGCAAACAGGGGACGAGGAGATTGCGCGTGCCATTCTGGCAATCCTGCCGTCAGGCAGCTTGGCACCGGATGTTGTAAGTGATGCATATCAGCTGGCGCAAACCCCCAAAATCTCCACGATGCAGCGTCTGCGGGCAGTACGCCTCTTATCGGTCGCACCAACGGGACCGGAGGTATTACTTACACTGTTCAAGAATGAGGTTCCGCTGGAGATGCAGCTTGAGGTGCTGAAGGGACTCCGCCGGAGGGGCGGGGTGGAGGTTGCGACACATATTCTGGATCAATGGGCACGCTTAACGCCACAACTGCGGCGCACCGCTTTGGAAACATTCAGTAATGCGGAGCGCGCAGCCCTTCTGGTGGAAGCGTTGGATACCGGGGTGGTTTCGGTTGCAGATCTATCCTGGAATCAGCGCGTGCGGCTGATGCGTGACACGCCCGAGCCAACCCGCAGCCGTGCCCGTTCACTGCTCCGGATTACCGATGAGGCGCGTGGGAAAGTAGTCGGCGATCTGGTGGGCGACCTTTCATCGGGGGCTTCGATATTTGCCACGGCCTGTGCATCCTGTCATACACATGGATTTGGCCCGGACCTGGCCACCGTCCGTCACTGGCCGGATCATATGCTGATTGATGCAATTCAGAATCCATCCAGATCCATCTCCAGCGGTTTTGAACTGTGGCAGGTGGTGACCACAGCGGGCGATACACTGCATGGTGTAATTGTCTCGGAAACCTCCTCGGCAGTGCGGCTTATTGCAGAACAAACCGATACCACGATCCCTCGTTCAGAGATTGGGAGTGTGCGCCCGCTGACGGTTTCAGGGATGCCGGAAGAACTAATTCCGGACCCACAGAAACTGGCGGACCTATTGGCGTTTTTGAAACAATTCTGACAGGGTATTCCGTCTTGCTGATCCGTTTTCCGGAGGTGCACACGAGATGGATGCGGATTCATTTTCAGGATGTTCCGGTCAGGAACCCCCAAATAATTCCTCAATTTTTGTGCGCCGGTATCCAAAGATCCTTCGCAAGTCAGGGCGAATGATGAGCCGATCAATCAGTGTGCCCCCGGGTACGAGATAATGGATGGTATCCTCCACCCTTGTCCCTCCATTTTCGGAGCAAAACGTATGCTGATGGACCCATTTCCGGTATGGTCCGCGGAGTTGCACATCGGTAAAACTGTCTGGAGGGTTCCAGTCGGTGATTTCGGTCTGCCAGCGAACCGGGACTCCGCGTACGCGCAACTGGTAGTCGATCAGGGCTCCCGGGCGCATCTCAATAGCTCCCGGTGTCACAATGCGGAAACGCAGAAAAGGAGGTGTAATTCGCTCCAGATTACGAGCCTCTCCGAAAAAAGCAAAGGTTTCTTCAAGGGGGGCGGGCAGCCACTGGCTTGTGGAGAAGATCAGATCGGTGTCGTTCGGCGTACGTGGTTTTGCTTTGTATTTCATGGAAATCGCAGGTTTTTACAGGCAATAAAGGAAATTGGAAATCAGGCAATCGGACAGATACGCCATAAACGCCCCAGAGCGCAGAAAGAGTACATCCCGCCGAAAAATCTTTTTGGATCTTCGGCTGCGGTGCGACCCTCGGTTTTTAGGATGTTGCAGTCGCCTGCGGGATATGCAGGATCCGCGTTATTTTCCGATCCCGATGATCTCAATCAGGATAAAGGGAATGGATCCAGAGAAGGCGAATGGAATGATCACATACCATGGCGCCGCCCGGAACATCCCGATCACGGCCACAGACATCAGCACAAAAGCGATGCACGAGGCTAGGTAGATCAGGTGGCGATGCAATCGAAGTCTTGCATAACTTCGAAGCGTATTCAGTTTGTGTCCTTTTTCGGCCAACTCCAAAATTCGTCCGGCCGCACCAGGAAGCACCTTCTCGTATTCGGCAAGTTCCTGGGCGCTGGGAATCGGGCAGGGATCAAGTGCGGAATCGTCATCTACCCATTCCTGCAATCTACGGAGTGGATCTCTGAGCGGATCAGGTTTATTCTCTTCAGGTTTATCCTGACCGGATTCGCCGTTTTTGTAATGACCGTTGCTTGAAGAATGGTGCGAACTCATCTGTATAGTATTCCAAATTGAGGTGTCAGTCAAGGGAGTGGATTATGTGTTAAATCAACATCCATCCACCCCAAATGTAAGCATTATCGGTTTAATGTGGACCGGCATGCGAGCCCGTCGTCACACCTTGAACGACAATCCATGAACTTTGAGCCATTTGATCGCCGATGGTCTGCCCCCGGGAACTCCACAGGAAGCGTCCCCAAATTTTCAGCGTGGAAATCATGGGAGAATACGTCCAGGATGCGGGAAGGAAACGGACCACGAATCAAAGGGAGCGTTACTCCTGCCGTGATCCAGACTGCTCCGAATCACTGGATAGATCATTTAGGCAGTTATGTACTTAACTGTAACTATCGAATCACCCATTTGGTCTACCGCCGTTTTTGAGCGTTATGTCACTGAACAAGTGTTTGACCGCGTAACTCGCCAAACCAACAATCTGGGCCAGATTCTGGACGAGTAAGGCAGGCAAAAGCCAATCATAATCTTTGAAGTTAAGTACTCTGAAGCCTACAAGAACCAGGAGCACCATCTGGTAACCAATCAGACAACCAATGGCCCATAACAAGAACCGGGACCACTGACCTTTGTGTTTATAATACTGCTGAACCCCCTTATAGTGTTCGTATTTTGTCTGTGATTCCAACTCTTGGGAATCAAACGAGGTAATGTAACGCTCCCCGCTGCCTGAATCGGGAGATGGAATCTCGTCCAGTTCTCTTGGACAAACATTCTGGATATTCCCGCCCTCACTGGACACTTCACTCATTCCTATCTACCCTTCATTCTGATCTCCATCATTGTTCTTGAAACGAAGAAAATGTCTGCCAGCGCAGCAGCGCTCACAATTGGATTTAGAACCGGCTTCAAAAGATGATCGGGGACAAGAAGATGTGCGGCGAATTTGTTGGCCTCTTTCTCATGCGGATTATTGTTACTCGGCCTGCTGAATCGCGGAAGCACGGGATAGTTCTCTGGATTTTCCACAAAAATACTTCGATGCATGACCCAATGTCCTAATTCGTGTGCAATTGTGAAACTTTGCCTCCGTGGACGGTCGGCGGCATTGACGAACAACTTGGCCTTTCTGAAATCGCAATATCCAGCGACGCGATCTGAACTGGATCCAAAATTGGCAAAGATTACGTTGACACCATTCTGCTCCGCAATTTCCAGAACTGGTACCGGTGGTGACGAATAAACCTCTGTCAACCCGTCTGCTTTGCGCTTGGCCATGACCAAATCTGCAACTCCTCTAGCGTTGTCTACCATAGTGAAACTCATAGATCGGTTTGTAGATTGCTCATTATACGAAAAAAAACTCAAATGTGTCAACCAACCTGCGAATCCATTCACGGTAACGGTAATAAAATGCTGTTTTTGGATAGAATTACCCCCAAAAGCCAAATCGGATGCTCAAATCGATGCCGATTTACGGCTGAGTATGTAATTCCCTTCACTTATGCAGGGAGGATCAGGTTCGGGAGGTATGCGGTACATTGTGGAAGGAGGTTGCGAAAGACGCAGGGGGCAGAACTGCCGTATCCGTAACGGAGATTGAGGTGCGATGGATGCTCATACCAATTCCCTGCATCAGGACAATTTCGTGATCTTTTGCTACAGAGAGATCCCGCGTTTCCACGGGATAAAATCCTTCTGCCCCAGGCGCACCGAAGCCGGAATCAGATCCCCACTTGCGACTTTCACAGCCAGATCCAGAATTTGCCCGCCGACAGATTCAATCGTTTCCTTCCCCTCAAGGATGCCTCCGGCATCCAGATCAATCAAGTCCGGGATCCGGCTGGCGAGACGGGAATTGCTGCTGATCTTGATCACCGGTGCAACCGCATTCCCCGTTGGCGTTCCCATTCCTGTGGAGAAGAGGATGATCTGGGCACCTGCTCCCGCAATGGCCGTCGTTGACTCCACATCACCGCCCGGTGTGCAAATGTCTAGCGTCAATTGACGTGGTGTCGATGACAACTAAGATGGGATTTCGTCCACCAGGGGGAGTTCGAATTAATCTTTGAGAGAGGTAAAGCGAATAAGGGGGTTTTCATTGAACTCAACTTAATTGGTTTTACCATGAAAATAGTGGACGATCAGGTCATCGTATTACGTAAACTAGTCAAAGAGGAAAAAATGACAGTAAAGAAAGCTTCAAGCATTGCGGGGATGAGTGAGACGAGTGCTCACCGGTATCTTCGCACGGATCTGCTTCCGAGTGAGATCCAAGCATCTCGTGGCCCCCGGACGTACCTTACGCGTCCGGATGCGTTTGCGAGTGTGGAGGCGGAGTGTATTGCCTATCTGGAGCAGCATCCAGAGACGGAGGCGAAGGCGCTATTTCAGCATTTACAGCGCAAATACCCAGGTCAATTCAGTCCTGGTCAATTGCGTACTTTTCAACGACGGGTGAAGAACTGGAAGGGTCAGTTGCCCAAGGAACCCTATTTTGAGCAAACCTACAAGCCTGGCGAGCGTGCGCAGAGCGACTTCACGAGCATGAATTCCCTGGGGATTACGATCCGGGGGGTTCCCTTTCGCCATAAGTTGTTCAACTTTGTGCTCGCCTATTCCAATTGGCAATCCGTGACGGTGTGCAATTCGGAGAGTTTTGAGGCCCTGAGTGAGGGCCTTCAAAACGCGTTGTTTGAACTGGGGGGCGTGCCGGCATTGCATCAAACCGATTCGTTGAGTGCGGCGGTGAAGAACCATCGTCGGGGGAAGAAGGATTTTACGGATCGCTATCTGGACCTGACGCATCATTATGACCTGGAGGCCCGGCACACGCAGGCGCGGTGTCCGCATGAGAACGGGAAGGTGGAGCAGAGTCACCATCGTCTGAAGAAGGCAGTGAAGAATCAGTTAGCGCTCCGGGGGAGCCATGATTTTGCCGATCTGGAGGCTTACGAGCAATTTTTGGAGGAAACGGTCGCGGAGTTGAATGCGCCCCGTCAGGAGCGCCTTGCGGAAGAACAGGCCGCATTGAAGCCCCTGCCCGCCGAGAGGCTCGAATTCTGCCAGCGCATTCAAGCCACCGTAACGAAGGGCAGTACGATTCTGGTTCAAAAGAACCGTTATTCTGTTCCAACCGCACTGATTGGGGAACGGGTGGAGGTACGGATCTACGCACATTGGATCGAAGTCTGGTACGCACAAACATGTCAGGAACGGATGCCGCGTCTTCACGGCGAAGGAAGACATCAGATTAACTACCGTCATCTGATCCGCTATCTG
>JAJEFL010000104.1:0-15316 GCA_022820435.1 Rhodothermales bacterium | reverse complement strand
TCCGGATTATGGAAGCGATTATAGGTTTTCGTCATGCCCTCATTATTATTGACCATGAGTTCCGCCCGAAACTTGTAGTAGGCTTCCCCAACGGCTTCAAGGGCAGGAAGTGTTTCCCAGCCTTTCGGAAAGGGAAAGGTTGCAAAACAATCTGTAGGGTTATAGCAAGGATCATCCTTGAGGGATGACCCAAAAAACCGGGCCCAAATTTCGTGTGGGCGAGACTGGAGTGTACAAAAGCCAGCAAAAGTAGAGATCGGAAAGATGACGAGTTTATGACTGAAAACTTGACAAGATGCTAGGAAAGCAAACTGGATATAAGAGGTAACGCTTGAGATTGCCAGTACTCTATCAAGCCCTTCAATGGCATCATGAAGTCCTTTACACCATGCTCCAAATAGCCACCATCGCTTCGCCTGATTTCGATTAGTGGCATTCTTGGGTGGTAATTTAGAGCGGATAGGCTTTACTTTCTTCTCAATGATTTCTAATAGATCAG
The DNA here is from genome assembly GCA_022820435.1 of Rhodothermales bacterium. Classification (GTDB taxonomy): domain Bacteria; phylum Bacteroidota; class Rhodothermia; order Rhodothermales; family Bin80; genus Bin80. The sequence goes on along the minus strand of JAJEFL010000104.1, from coordinate 14,817 downwards.
GCCAATCTGCAGCTACAGGCCCCTGATAATCCAGGGGAACCACTCCCTCGCGAAGATAAGCTTTACATGTCTCTGCATCAGTATTTTTCCACATTTTACCCAAATTGGCGCGACAAAGCGGATAGTCACGGAAACAGATGATATAGCGGTGATGAGCGTGAACTGGGTCAGAGTTGAGCTCTTCTCCACCGATATGCGGGAAGATTACATCCTGATTGCGCGGGTTTTCACTAATCAAGCGCTCCATCTCTGAAACCGGTGAGGTAACGCCTTTATTGTCCGTATCGTCAAACGTAAATCCCATTCCACGTATAAAATTTCCTACAAAGCCTTTTCCTGAATTCTCTTCAAGTACTTTTGGCTTGCGATGCCCGCCGCCGTGAAACAAGAATGCTGTAATGATATCGGCTTCCCTGCCGTCCAGAAACCTTTGTTCTCTATATTTTCCTCGGATTATATGAAGAACGCTCACAATGACGGCTGCCTCGCCTGGCCATTTGAATCGGCGCTGAGCACGGTAGATTTCACCTCCATTTTCACAGATCCAGCTTAGCCCAGTTGAGCGGGTATCTCCCTGTCCAATGGTATTTGTAGCAATCAAACCAAGCGATCCATCCTTTCGAAGGAGATTGAATGTTCGGCGAAAGAAGTGTGCTGCTAAATCTGCATTTCCATGACTCTGGGTGTGAAGCGTTTTTAACCATTGGGGATATGCAGCAGGGTTCGAAGCAGCAAGTGTGTTCTTTCCCGCAAATGGCGGATTGCCTATAATTGTATCAAAACCTGGGCTTTCTCGATCAAATACTTCGGGAAACTCCATCTCCCAGTGAAATGATTTGACCGGCAACCTTGCAGCAGCATTAGCAAGGTCTTCCGCCTGATTCCTGTCCACAATCCTGTCCGCATACCTTGCAAGATTGTCTTTCCTCTCCTTCGCTTTTTTTCCTTCAAAGAAAGCCAGAAGTACCAGATCGGCAAATTGCCGAATCTTGGTGAGCGAACGATCCATCTCATTCATGAGATCCTGCAATTCCTGCTCAGGGATCTCGCCGCCGAGCTTCTGGATCATTCTGCGCATTTCGGTGACCTGTTCGAGGGCTTTGGTTACTTCCTCTGCCTCCAAACCAAGTTCTATGCCGAGTTGCGTTCTCTTCGTTTTCACATCCCAATTAAATGCCATAATCTGGTCGCGCGTAAGGCCAACCAGAGAGTCTCCATGACGGAGGGCATGATCAATGAAGGTGAATTCGTGATTTCGTGCAAGCGTGACGAGCCACAGCGAGAGCCGGGCAAGATCAATTGCCATCGGGTTCCGGTCCACGCCATAGAGACACTGCTGTGCAACCAGACGCCGTGCATGCAGTAATTCATCCTCATCCACCAACTCTTCAGGGGAGCCGCCGTGATTGCGCCAGGCATCCACCAAATGAGATGCCAACTGACGGCAGGCTTCCACCAGAAAAGCGCCCGATCCGGTTGCCGGATCCAGTACTTTGATACTGAGAATATCTTCGGGGCTCGCATGTTCGCCCAATCGTTCAAGTACAGGCCGAAGGGCTTCCGCAACGATTGGCTCAGTTAGGGAGCGGGGCGTATAGTGGCTTCCAGAGCGGCGGCGTTCATTCGTAGGCTGTAAAATTGGAACTTCGGAAGGAATCACATCTGGAGTCGCATCACGGTCGATCACGCGGTCCAGCGCGGCTACCATGTCCTCAACAGTAGAGGCTTGTCTGAATTCAGCAGCCGCCCTTCCAGTGAGTTTCCTGTCCGTATGATTCTTAAATGCCGAGGCGCGTTGCGTGCCAGCGAGGTCAAGCAGACGCTCCAGGTTGATTATGACGGCAGCACCGGAATTCTTCGGAGATCGGATGCCGATGGAGCGGCCGGAGGAGCGTTCAATCTGAAATCCCATGATCGCCTCGTAAACCGAGCCGATCTGCTCAACATCAAGCGTTCGGTAGGATAGACGCTCCCCGCCGAGCACCATGAGCGAGTCCAATACCTTCCAGACGCACGCATCCGAAAGCATTGGAATGCATGCCACCCCCCCCCATTTCACTACAATATCACTACAATTGATGGGATTATGATTGATGCCAGGGAATGCGGGTTCTTCGTGATCCGGGTATGGTGCCTCCTCATCGGCCTTCAGATTTGATTGATCAAAAGTATCCGATGCCTCTGCCGGTGACCTCTCCTCCAGAAATGGAAATCTATCTGGATCAAAGAGGGTCCCCTTCCGGGCAACGAACTCAAGTTCCTGATGGGAGCCGCCCCCGTGGATCAGCCGAAACAATGCCAGTAACTGCGCCCATGCACCATAGCGCTGATCCATCGTATCCGGCCAGACGGCTTTGTCATCACGTAACTTCGCGAACAGGCCGCCCAGAGAATAGTGCTGCTGGTACACCGAATGATTGGGCATGAGCCCCCGGTCCTCGGCATACAGGATAAAAATGAGACGCATCAGGGTGGTGATCAATCCGCCGTAAAGGTGGTCAGGTGCAGTTCGTGCTAGTCGGGGCAGGTTCCCGTCTTTATCACTGGCAATGAAGCCTCGCAGCAGTTCATAGAGTGCAGCGAGAACCTGTTTGGATAACTTGGTGGAAACCTCCGCCTGTGCATCACGGCTTTTGGCAAGCAGGGCTGGCAGTCGGACATTGAGCGGACCTGTGAATAGGCGACTGCTCGACAAGAGCATCTCGAATGCAGACAGGATCGGTCTCCCCGCGGATGATGCCATTTGCGAAAAGTCAAAGGTCACATGCCCGGAGGATTCTCCTTTCGGAGCATAGATAAGACGGATCCGCTCATTGGTGCAAAGCAGCCCGATCGGAATTCCAGTCTCACGCAGCAGCCGTTCAAACCGGGCATGAACTGTGGCATTCCAGACCATCGAATCAGGAGGAGGCTTGTCCAGATCTACGTTATCTTTTTCAACCTGCATGAGCATCATCCAGGAAGAATCGCTTCCCCGCACGGCCCAGGTCGGCGAAAGCACAACCTGCAGTTCAGGGAGTGCAAGTTCAAGTTCTTCGGCGTGATCTGCTGCCGGGACAAGGTCGTTTTCTTCCCATTCCAGATAGTCTATGAATATTCGGCGAAGGTTTGGCGCAGTCCATTGAGTCGTTGGCTGGCTTCGATCTTTGGTTTCCTGAAGTAGATCTTTGAATTCGTTCTGGCGGCCCGTAATATTACGGTCAGGGATGACCGAAGCATTCACCATGACCGCTGGGGATACGACAAGTCCTACAGGCTGCACAAAGCCCAGCCACTCTTGGTGGGCGTGAATCTGTCTCTCGTGAATACGGTCTGCCATGAATTCCTATCCCGTCCGAGGCCAGAGATAAACGAGTCCAATCGGTTCGATACGCGTGGCATGCACCGTATAGATTTCATCAATCCGCCTCGGTTCGCACTCTAACTCCCCTTCAATATCCTTCAGGCGACGTTTCCACGCGCGGCGGTCTGCTTCCAACTGGCGCTGCTCATCTTCACCAAAATCAAGCATCGGCATCGTATCGTATTTGTCGGCAACTTTGGAGATCCGTTTGTGCTGCCGCTCAAGTAGCTCAATCATGTTACGTTTTTCACGATCTGCTCTCTCCGTAAGACGTTTTCTCACAGTTTTTTCCAATTCTCCTGCACGGTCACACAAATGCGGCCGCAGATCACGAATATCATTGGTTGCAGAAGCTTTGAGGCGCTGTTGAACCTGATCGGCAATGCGATGATGGCCGGCCTCACTGAGGGCTTGCTGTAAAGAGTTCAGTGTCGTTTGCATGCCGTCTCTGCCGTAGGGTACAAGTGGCCCCTGACGTCTTTGGGGGTCAGTCCAGCGGGCGGTAATGGGCAGGATCTCTTCATGGAGGCGGGCAGCACCGGGGCCATACACGGCGAGCCGTCCCAGAAGAATGACACGCGGAATTGCATCGGATGCGACGGTGAGGCAGGCCTTGGATAAGTCATGATGGATCAACCCCTGCGCGGTAAACTGGCCGAGAAGCCGCTTCACCACGCGGTGCTCAAGATGAAGGTGCACGGCATTGTCTCCAAGCTTTCCGGTGTCTTCGAACGTAACATCCCGGATCGGGGCTCTGCGCCGCCATTCTCCAAATTTCTCCTTGCGCTGCTTTCGCTCCCGCAGGGTGTCAAGGGTTGCCGTCCAGTCCGGATTATTCGCCAGTGCAGGATCATCGGCCGGGAAGATAAAGCATGGCGGAGCTCCCTCCGGCGGATCTGTTTCTCTGATTTCAGAGGCACCCGCAAGCCTGAGTCCCATGGACAGGGCCTGCTGAAGTTTTTGTGCAGTGAGGCCAATATGTTTTTCCGAACGGTCCAGCTGGTTGCGAAGCCGATCCACCGTTTCCTGCAAATCTGTCTGACGGCTGCGGGATTGCTCAAGTTCCTCATCCACCGTCTGTTGTTTTTCATCCGAAGAAAGACGCTCAATATCTGCCACCTGTTTATCCAGACGGTCATGGCGAATGCCTTGCCGTCCGACCTCGGTAGTAAGTCGCTCTTCCAGTACTCTTGCAACGCTGCCAAGCTCCTTCCGAATCTGCTCAACCTTATTCATCAGAACCCGCAGTACACGATCCTCTTTTCGCTGCGCAAAGATGAAGTAGCGGCAAAATACCTCATCTGCAGGTTGAAGCTTTCGATCAATCCGGCCATTCCGCTGATCAAGGCGGCTGGGATTCCAGGGTAAATCAAAGTGAAACAAATCGTGGCAGTGGCGCTGCAGATTGAGACCTTCCCGTGCGGCATCAGTGGCGATGAGGATCCTTAGCGGATGATTTTTGGGTTCTCTGTTGAAGGCGGCCTTGATTTCTTCCCGCTTGTAACGGGGAGTGCCGCCGGTGAAGACGGCAATCCGGCGATGTGCACTATCCGAGTGTGCAATTGCCTCTTCCAGGTGACGCTGCAGCCATCGCCGCGTATCCTCGTATTCGGTAAAGATGAGAAGACGGCGTTCATTCCATCTGGGAGAGTCAGCTGTGGAGAGGTCCGGGCACATATGATCCTCAATCCACTGGATGATCCTGTGAACACGCTCATCTGCCCGGCTGCGGCTTATCTCTGCGATACGAATCATCTTGTCAACCATGGCAAGCTCCTTCGTCAGTGCGATTCGTGTATCCTCCCGGCTGCCGTCGGAGGATGCTGCGGTCGCTTTGATCATCCGGTCATCAAAACCCGGCTCTGGACAGTCCGATTCTTGAGCATGATCATCGTTATCCCCACGGTCCAATTCAGCATCTTCCAACTCGTGACTCCCATCAAAGTTATACTGCTCCCCGGCAGTGAGCTGTTCCATGTCCCGCTGATCGGATTTTGATATTTCAGGCGGAACTTTTGCCGAATTCAGCACATTTTCCACACTCTTACGGTGAACACTTAACGTCTTCGCGAACGCCTCTATGGAGGAAAGCAGTCGCTTTTGTAATCCGCCAATGACCAGCGCCCCTGCAGCCTGCCGGGATTTTGATTCGATTCTGAGGCGCTTTTCCCGCTCAAGACGGTAGGCATCCAGCATTTTTGGCAGCATAAGTTCCGGAGCGTCTTCAGGGAGACCGTCTATGGAGATCTCAATCACGGAACGCTTCGGAAATCCTCCCGCAAGTTCTCGGATATCGGACTTCAGCCTTCGGATTAATACTTCGTTTAGATGTGATTTGAGGACAGGCACACCCCGGCAGAAGCGTTGCGGATCAAGAATCTCAAGCAGGGCGGAAAAACTGTTGGAATGGCCATTGTGAGGCGTTGCCGATAGAAAGAGGCGATGCTCAAAGCGGGGCGAGATATCCCGGATGGCACGGGTCGTCTGCGAATCAATTGCGTAGCGGGCACCGCTAGAAGGAGCGGCATGATGGGCTTCATCAAGGATAAAAAGCGATTGCGGCGCGAATGCACCAAGCCAGTCACGCAGCCCTGATGCGTAGGTCTCATCAATGAGCAGCCGGTGCGAAACCAGAAAATAGGAATGCGTCGTCCAGGGGTTCACCGAGAAGCCTCGCTCCCGCCGCATCCGTGTCACATAGGCGTGGTCAAGAATGACAAACGAGAGCCCGAAACGGGTTTCCATTTCATCCTGCCACTGGTCCAGCATCGCAGGCGGGCAGGCGACCACGATCCGGTCAATACGCCGGCGCAAAAGCAGTTCGCGTGCAATCAGGCCTGCCTCAATCGTCTTCCCAATTCCGACATCATCTGCGATGAACAGATTTACACGCGGCAATCTGAGCGCTTTCCGGAGCGGTTCAAGTTGATAGGTGTTGATTTGAATGCCAGCGCGAAATGGAGACTGGAAGAGGGTGGGATCCGTCGAGGTCACACAGTTCCATGACAATGTGCGGAGATAGGCCGTAAAGAGTTCGGGATCATCAAATCCCTTTGCGGCGACCTTGGCCCAGCCATCATCCTCAAAGATCTGTGCATCCAGTTCATGCTCCCATAATACTGACAGGGGAGTACCCTGAGCGTCATCGTCCAGACACGAGAGATTGACCAGCGTCGCCTCTTCCGGAGATCGGGCAACCTTCTCAATCAGATATCGGCGCTGGCGTACATGCGCAATCCGGCCGGGTTCAAGTTTCGCAGTCGTCATCAAAGTCTACTCACAGAGGGCGGGTGCACAGCAGAAAAGCAGGCCTGTTGATCCATGATAAAGTTTGTTGCAGGTGAATTTGCTGATAAATGATTCCTTTTAAACATCAAAGCCCCATTGAGTTATCGATCATTCCGCATCGCAATTGGCCCGGTGACATGAATATCGCTTTAGATCTATCCGAGAGCATGCACCTTCAGTAAGTGCTCCGGTACGTAATCTCCCCACTTGTCCACCTCATCCTGCTGTGCAGTAAAATAGAAGATCTGTCGATCCTCAGCCAGAGTCAGCATGGTTTTGATGATCGCCTGAGCACGCGCATCATCACTGTTGGCGAGTGTCTCGTCGAGGGTGATCGGCAGGCGGTAGTTCGTCTCCTGTGTTTCAACAAACGCAAGGCGGACAGATAAGAGTAACTGGACCCTGGTTGCACTTGATAACTCCGTTAAATCAAAATCACGGTTATATTGATTATCCCGTGCCCGAAAACTGTCGTTCTGAGGAATCTTGAGTGTGTAGCGGTGATCCGTCACCTGCTGAAAGTTTTCCTGTGCACGCTGGAAGACCAGCGGGGCATTCCGGATTGCATTTTCACGAAGTGTATCCAGAATCGCCTGACCGACCGCTTTTGCGGCCTTCTCTTCCCGAACGTTTTCAAGTGCAGTGCGCCTGTCTTCCTTTTCAGCGAGTGCATTTTCAAGCGAGTTCCCTCCTTCTGCACGTTCAAGGTCGGCATTCAGGCGGGTCATTCGCTCCAGTAAGTCCTTCTCTTTTTCCGCTTCCTGCTGGGCGAGCAGGAGTTCTTCATCGAGATTTTCCGCTTCCAGAAGGGATTGATGCTCCGGCGGGAGATCCTGATGCAGACTCTCTGCACGTATTCGCAATTCGTTTGCACGGGAATGTGCCTTGGTCCATTCTGAAAACTGTCTGGAACAGTTGGCAAGGGCGGTGAGATCCCCGAAATCCAGTTCCAGGCCGGTGAATATTTTTGTATATCTGGACTCTTGATCCGTGAGTTGACTCTGGGTTGTCTTCCAGGCTTTTTGCTCCTGTGCCAGACGGTCACTGTCCCGCTTTGCGGCATCATTGTCATGCCGCAGTTCATCCAGAAGCCGCTCTGCATCACGCGGGTCGGTTGGCCGGTCGTACCCATGCCGTGCGAATAGATCTCCAGTTGCCTCCAGGAGTGCCTCATAGCGTTCAGATGCGATCTTGCATCTGCTGGTTAACTCTTTTGTCTTGCGGTCCAGTTTTTGCCAGTTGAGAATACGGTCAACGAGTTCAATCAGCGAGGTGATGTCACTTGGCGGGTCATCAAGGTGAAGCGCGTGGATCAGTTCCTGCTTACGGGTTTCAAGTTCGGATTGCCGTTCTGCCAGATTCTCCAGGGAACGCTCAACACGTATTCGCTCATTTGATTTCAGGTTTTCCAGTTGTGCTTTGGAACGATGTTCAAGAATTTGGTCAAGCCCGGACTGTAACTCGGAGAGATCGGGGTCATCCGAGAGGTCAGAAAGAACAGTTTTCAGTTTATCAGTTTGCGTGGAGCGAATCTTTGGCTCCTTATCCGGTTGGAACAGGGCATAGATCCAGATTGTGAATCCACTGATCCCCAGCCCGACATATCCGAGAGGATTCAGGAAGATTCCGGCTCCGATGGACAGGAGTGCTGACATGATAATGGTGACAAGAAGCAATTTCTGTAGTTTTTGGTGCTCTGGATGGGCATTCTTCAAAGACAGGATCCACTGAACGAGAATTTGCTGTGCATCCCGAAGTTTGTCAATATCTCGGCCCGTCTCTGTATGATCAATGACTTCAAGAAGGATCTTCAATGCTTTCAGTGCCCCTTTCTCATGGAGATGTGCGGCAGCATCTTTTGCGTATTTCTGCAATTGCCGAAGGTCTTCTTCGGTGAAGGCGGGTTCCCAGTTCTCCTCCGTATGGCCACCGAGACTCTTCCATGCATCGTATGCCTGCTCTTTGGTGGTCTGACAGGTCACGTTCAGTTGTTCAAGTTCACGGGACTGTTCCGAGCAGTCCCGGACATGGGAGTCCAGCAGTTGCAATTCACCGGGCTTCAGCCCACTTGGTGCGAGGCGATTTTGGTTGAGGCTGTCCTGGGTGCGCTCAATCGTTTCGTGCTGCGCCGCGACATCTTTCTTCAACTGAACAAGCGTATGGGCTAACTCCTGGGTTTTGGGTACAATGCCGGTGAGATCATGGCTGGACTGAATCACGGCCGGATAGGCCTCTGCAATGGCGGCGGCTTTCTGGTATGCATCTTCGGCAGTCCGCCACTTTTGAATATTCTCAATAAGGACCACACGCTTTGCCGCCTCTCCGGATGCATCCAGTTCCGACTGAATACCTGTACGCTGATTCTTCTGCTCCTGAAGATGGCGCTGCTCCTGGAGTACACGCCGAAGCCTTTCGCTGGCCGTTTGAAACTCCGCAGACTCGCTTGTCCGGGTATATCGTTTCTGGAGTTTGAATGCAAGTTTTTTTCCTGCTAAAGCAATATCAAACCCGCCGTTGGCCTGTCGGATAATTTCCTGGGCCAGATCATCATCACCGGTTTTTTCGGGGAGGAGATCCTGCAGGGACAGGTGATAACTTTTCGGGCGGAGAAATTGGGAGAGTTCGTCACGATCCACCGCTTTCGCTCCGATTCGGCATTCGGCACGATTATTCTTCACCTCTATGTGAAGTGTCTGGTTTCCAAAGCGCAGATCTGCATGTCCATACAGGCGCACTGCACGACCAGTGCTTGGCAGAAGCAGTCCGTTCAGCGCATTGGCAATGGTCGTTTTCCCGGCCCCGTTCGGCCCAAATATGATGTTGAGGTTCGGAGAAAGATCTGCGAGGTAGAGATCAAAATGAGAACCGTACATGCGGTCGACCCGCACATCCTGGAAGTAAAGTGATTTACTCATGGTCTTCTTTTTGGGCGAGAAGTTCATCAAGCAGAAGCGTAGCCTGCCGGGTTACCAGCCGGGAAAGTGTTTCCGTATCCGGTTCCCTTTCACCGAGGCCTTTGAACCCGGCACTGCCGTATACGGCCGCTGCCGCCTCACGCGCAGGACGGAGTAGGGGATGATCATCGGTGTTTTCAAGTTCCAAAAGCCAACGGGCAAGCATTCCTGGCGGATCGTTCTTGAGTTGTGCGATCTCTTGCAGATCACGGATTGGCGCGGTGTTAATGGAAACTTTATCAATGGTAACACTGCATCCCTGAACCTGGGTGTCGTACGCGTCGGCGTTGGCTAGTTGCTCGGCGGAAAGGGTGCGGTGAAGCCGCGTTTGCCCTTCCAGGACTAGACGACAGGATAGATGTTGGAGTTGAGGGTGATGCTTCGTCAGTTCGGTGACAAATTCCTCCAGCTGCTCTGCGACGGATATGTTGACATCTCCGATCTGCCTGCGTCCTGATACATCAATCACGATCTTTTCGTAGCGTATAGATGCCAGAGGGAGCTGTTCAGCCTGAACCTGATTACGATCATCAACTGTGATCATCCACGGGCCGTGGGGACCAGGTTCGCCGGGATCCAGCGGCTGAAGGGATCCCGGGTACAGGACGGGGGTGTTGTGATCTTCATGAAGTTTTGGGGCGTGCACATGCCCAAGTAACCATAGATCAACAGGTTGAGCATCCAGATCCCGCCTGGCTAACGGGGCGTACCCGCCAGGCCCCTCCAGATCTCCATGCACCACTCCAACCGTAAAGTATTCGCTTTGCGGCAGATTGAAGATGTCCAGAGGCGAGCGTTCATAATGAGAATCAGGGAATGACCAGCCAACGCAGCGAAGTGATCGGCCGGAGCGCGTCTTCAATACTTTCTCTTCCCAGACACCATCCCGGCCGAGAAATGTAAAATGGTCATCCGGCATGGAGTCAACAAGTTGCGGAAAAACTTCATGGTCGTGATTGCCTGCAACGGCAACCACCGGGATGTTGCATTGATTCAGCCGGGAAATCTCACTTCGAAGTGCACCATACGCCTCAAAGTAGGAGTTATTGTTGTCGGCCATGTCTCCCGTCAGGATCACGGCATCAACATTGTTGTCAATGGCTTTGACGACGGCCTGTTTCCAGATGGCACGCACAGACAGGGAGGGATTGTCGGTCGGAACCCGGGTTGGATATCGTCCCAGATGGGCATCACCAAGGCAAAGGAGTTTGATCAAAACGTTTCAGGATTGTTTCAGGATCAAATATAATGATGAGACTCGTACTATCATGAAGAAATTGAAGATTAATGCGTTTTATCTTCTGAAAATAGACGATTTGAGACATTAGATCTTCGCGGATGAATCTAACGTTAAGCGATCAGGCAGATTTGCACGGTGAGCGCGGGAAGGCCCGGCAGATGGCGATGCGTATTCTTGTGCGTATGCTGCCGGTCTTCGGGGCCGAAAAATTTCTGGACATCACGGCCGCACATATTGACAGTTCACTGTTTCAGGGGGATGCAACGCTTGAATATGCACAGCGGCTGTCGGAATGGGGTGCAAAGGTCGTCGTTCCGACAACACTGAATGTGAGCGGAGTCGACGAGCATGGATGGAAACGCTGGAGTGTACCTGAGGACTGGGCCGAAAAAGCCCGAAGGCAGATGGCGGCCTATCAGGCGATGGGCTGCAGGCCTACCTGGACCTGTGCCCCGTATCAGGAGAGTGAACGCCCGGTGTTTGGCCAGCAAATCGCCTGGGGAGAATCCAGTGCGGTTGTATTTGTGAATTCAGTTCTGGGAGCAAGGACAGCGCGTTATCCGGATCTTCTGGATATATGTGCGGCGATCACAGGCCGCGTTCCGGCAGCCGGACTCCATTTAGAGGAGAACCGTCGGGGACAGGTGCTATACCGCCTTAAAGGTGTCCCGCACACACTTCTTGAAGACGATAGCTTTTACGGAGTCCTGGGGCATTTAATCGGCGCGGACGCCGGAACGTTCATTCCGGTGATTGAAAGGCTGGAGGCGGTTCCAGGCGAAGATCACCTGAAAGCACTGGGGGCGGCAATGGCCTCCGCGGGGGCGGTTGCGCTGTATCATCTCATTGGCGTTACGCCCGAGGCACCAGCTATGGAGTCTGTATTTCGGGGAGCGCCTCCGCTTCGTACGGTAACCATCACGATGGAGATGCTGCGTGCTGCGCGTAAGGAACTGACTACAGCCGATAATGAGCAACTGGATATGATTGTTCTGGGGAGCCCTCATTTCTCGTTGAATGAGTTTGCTGCGTTGTCAAAACTTGTGCAGGGAAAATACAGGCATGAGCGGGTTCAGTTTCTGATTACAGCAAGCCGCGCGGTTCGGGCACTTGCGGATCGGGCAGGGTATCTGGAGGCGATCCGGCGCTTTGGGGGACGGGTGACGGTGGATACCTGTATTCTGACCAGTCCGATGCTCCCGTCCTCTATTCATGTATTGATGACGAACTCGGCAAAGTATGCCTATTACGCGCCTGGGTTGCTGGGAACTCGTGTAGTCTACGGATCAATGGAAGACTGCGTCGGTTCGGCGATATCGGGTGAAGTTACAATAGACTCGGCGCAATGGAGCATATAATCCATGGTACAGTGCTGGTGGAGGGGGCGGCTTCCGGTCCGCTTCTGGCCAGTGATACACCGCTCAGTTTCTGGGGCGGCTACAGCCAGTTCACGGGCGAGGTCATTGATCGTCGGCATCCATTGTCGGGGGAAATTGCGACAGATTGCATTCTGGCCATTCCTGAATCCAGAGGCTCCAGCACTACCACGGCAGTGCTGCTGGAAGCGGTCCGCAGGGGCACTGCGCCCGCCGCGCTGATCACAAATCAGACGGACACATTTCTGGTTCTTGCTTCAATCGTGGCAGATGAACTTTATCAAAAACCGATTCCGGTCGTAGTCCTGGATATCGAAGCGTTTGCATTACTGAGTAGCGGTCAGTATGCAGTGCTGAATCCAGATGGAAACGTCATAGTCATGGATCGGCAGGCCAGGGTTTTCGGGCCACAAGCACTTCCCGTTTCCCGGGTGGCCCGGGGCGGCGCATTACCGAGAACCCGCTCGTAACCAGTGCTCGCCGGACACGGCCTGCGGCAGAATAGGTCGCAAGGCACCCGCCACCGCACAGGGTATCATGCAATTGCTGAATGAATTCCAATGTCCAAAGCATCGGGTTCGACTTCGGATCAAACGCGTCCAGATAGACGCAGTCGTAGGTACTGGGAGACAGGTTCGCAGTCGTGGCTTCCCCGATATGCAGTTGAAGAATACTGTCCTCATCATGGGCTAAGTGATAGGTGCCGGAGGGGACTGCTCCATCAAAAGTTCCTCTCCACTGGATCAGATGCTGTGCAAGTGACGGAGTCTCAATCAGTTCTCCGTAATCTAACCGGGACAGCAGGTCAGCATTTGGGATTTGCAAATCTAGTCCGGTGTATGTGAGGGACACTTGATGACGCAGGGCAAGTGATGCAGTCAGGAGCCAATTCAGTCCTGCACCGAAGCCGACCTCTAAAATGGACATTTCTTTTCTGGACTGGAACAGTTCCGACAACTTTGCACCTTCAAGAAACACATGACTGGCTTCTGCCAGAGCACCGTGCATGGAGTGAAATGACTGCCGAAATGCATGGCTGTACAGGGTACGGCTTCCGTCCCTCGTGGTGCGGATTTCAAGAGAATCTTCCATATGAACGGATACACTCTGAAAAGATTACGGGTAGAATTCCCCAATTTACTGCAAAGATTGGAAGGGGCAAACTGTGGGCTGCCGCCGCCATGCACGGCCGTTATCCACGGGCGCTCAGGTGGGAGCGTGATTACGGGATTTAGATCGGTCGGATACCATGGGAGGGCAGCGCCTGATTCCATTGGCTTTGCAGGGCGCAGCACGGCCACACACATCATCCGTATTCAGGATTTGCTCCGTACTGCACTGCTGTACGGAGCGTTCATGTTATGATTCCGGTGATCCCTGAAATGGATTTGTGGGGAGATGTGTGATGTTATTCCTCACGGACATGATGTTCTATTTGAAACTGGTTCCATGTTGTTCAGACGCATTTTCAGACAGGAGAAACAGCACTGAAGACAAAGGGATTGAAACTTTCCAGGAAGGTGCGTGTATACACTGATTGAGACGTGCTTAATGCAGCGATCTCCTTCCGGGGCCCACGCAATAGCGTGGGCTTCCGTGTTTCTGATAAGATCCTGATCAAATCCTGAAACTTCACCTACCCGATGAAACCGATCATTGCTCCGACAGACTGGGGTTTTCTCTGTCCTATCCTGATACCCCTTACAGCATTTAAATTGTAGATATAGGTGTGCCATAAGTTCTTCAAGGGAGCATTTTTTGGTTTCCGCCTCGTAGTACGAATGCTTTTCTGCGCAGCAGGGGAGGTGGATAGATGGGTGATTGAAACTACTTAAATTATAATCCGTATATTGCCCGTGAGACGCGGTCCATGTGAGCGCCCTCTTTCCGAGGCCCACACTTGTTGTGGGCTTTCGTGTTTCTATACCTTAGGTCAATGCTTTTTGTCTATCTTGATGAATTTGGTCACATTGGCCCGTTTGTAGATCGCAGGCATTCGCTACACAACGACAGCCCTGTATTCGGTCTGGCAGGTCTCGCAATACCGGCAGATTCAGCACGACATTTTGGAACTTGGTTCTTTCAAAGAAAATGCGGGCTTTTGAAAGCACAGATTGTTCAGTCTGGTAAGCATCCATGGGAACGGGAGAAGAAGGGAGCAGGTCTTTACCGTGCAAGGAATATACATTGCTATCCATGGCTTCGTCATTTTACCTTAAGATTGTTCTCTAAAATTCAGGGTTTAGATGGCTTTATATTCTACTATGGAATTGAGAAGACCACCGCGCCTGATAAACACAATCCAACTGGGATGTATCAGAATATCCTGCGACAATCGATAAAGCGAATAGACGATTTTTGCGAGAATTCGCACCCCGCCCCCAATAATTTTATAATGATATTAGATGAAAATACTCAGCGTAAAAACTTAATTGCGCAAGCAGCGCAAAGTATGTACGGTAATGTTGGTCAATGCAAACGCTTAATTGAACCGCCGTTTCATCTTGAAAGTCATCGTTATCAAAATTTACAAGTTGCAGACTGGATTGCTGGTCTTGTTGGGCGGCTGGGTGCACTCCAGGCTGATCCAAGGGCATTTTCAGAAAATGTTGTGTT
>JAJEFL010000081.1:0-22485 GCA_022820435.1 Rhodothermales bacterium | reverse complement strand
AATATTTTCATGACGTGGTGGCAGGCGGCGATTCTTGGACTTCTGCAGGGCTTGACAGAGTTCCTTCCGGTTTCTTCTTCGGGGCATCTGGTTTTGGCACAGCATGTTCTGGGATTAGAACTTACACCGGATGTCTCCTTTGAGGTGTTCCTTCATGCAGGAACGGCCCTCAGTATCATCACGGTCTACAGGAACCGGCTGAAAATAATCGTGGATGACACAATCCGTACACTGATCCATCCAAGACAGGCATACCAGACAAATCCCAATGTACGGATCGTCTGGCAGGTAATCTGTGCCAGTATCCCGGCCGGTCTGGCTTATGTGTTTCTTGACACCCAACTGGAGTGGACCTATGCGCGTCCCTGGTTTGCATGTATGATGCTGATCCTTACAGGGGGGCTTCTGGGATCTACACGGTTGGCCCGTCCCCAGGGAGGCGGGGTGACACTCTGGAAATCCATCCTGATCGGCATAGCACAGGCCGTTTCCCTGCTCCCCGGCATGTCCAGATCGGGGGCAACGATCAGTACCGGATTATTATCGGGGATCAAGCCGGAGGCGGCGGCAGATTTTTCATTCATTATGGTTTTGCCTGCCATCCTTGGCGCAACACTGGTCAAAGGGGTGGAGTTGATGCAGTCACCTGAAACCGTTCATTGGTTCCCGGTACTGCTTGGTACAGCCATTGCATTTGTGACCGGTATATTCGCGATTCATATCGTACTTGGATTTGTCCGTCGCGGCCGACTGCATATATTTGCCTTTTACTGCGTAGGAGTAGGAGTATTGGGTCTGCTGTTTCTATAGATCACAACAATTACCGGTTTCAAAAAATCATGCGGCTTACTGACTACGAAAAATCTGTGCAGAAAGAGGTGGACATGTGGCTGCGCGGGGATGCCTCTCTGGCGGCCCGGGCCATGGACTGGGTAATGCGCCCCGTAGATTGGGCTGTAGAGCAGGTGGTGCCCGCCCAGTTGGTGGACCAGATGAGTGAGGCGATTGGTGCTTTTTTATCCAGACTGAACGATACCACGAAATGGGCCGTTGATCTGAGCGGAATCCAATCGGAAGCAAAACGGAAAGGGCTGGAGCATGAAAAGATTGAAGACTTGCGTGGTGCCCCTTTGGAAACGCTGGATGAATTGGCCAAAGGCCTCTTCACCCAGAATACGGTTCTGGCCGCACTCAGCGGCGGGGGAACCGGTCTGGGCGGCGCGGTTTTGATCGTAGCGGATATCCCCCTGCTTTTTGCGATCAACCTTCATCTCATCCAGAGGATTGGAGCCGCATACGGATTCCCGATGACCGGGCCGGAGCACGGCCCGATCATTTTGTCCATCTATAATGCGGCGGCCGCAAATTCACGGGAGGCCCGCAGCGGTGCGAAGCATGAGATTGGCATTGCAGCGGCCTCCTATGCAGGCGGCGGGACGTATCAGGGGCGCTTGCGCGGGGTGTTTTCGGATCAGTCCCGCCATATACCGAGGGAACTGGCGAAAAATCTGGTTGGACGCAAACTGTTACAGACGATTCCACTGGCCGGTGCCGCAGTGGGAGCCGGGGTGAATTACTGGTTCACACGGGAGACGGCGCAGACCTCGTTCATGCTCTTTCGTACGCTGTATCTTGAGCACAAAGAGCGCCTCCGCTGACTGGGTTGCCAATCGGGATTTCGGGCAGGATTCCGTATCACGATTTCGAGTCTACCCTGATTGCCAAGGATAGCGGCTCAAGTTTCTGCGGGTAACCAAAGTTTTTTTCTAAAGGAGTTCAGAGGAAGATCACGACATATTCAGATCGGTCCCCTCCAGCAGGATTTTCAGGTACTCCTCGTACACAAACACCTGATTGCGGGGGTTTCCCGTTATCTCCCGGACGATTCTGACATCCTGAAGGTGCCGGATCGCTTTTCTTGCAGTAGGTGGCGAGACACCAACACGATCTGCCGCAAGCGAAGCAGTCAGAAATGGCCGCTTCTGGAATTCCTGGTATACGTGAACGGCGGATTGATTTGATCCTTTGATGTTTCTTACTTGATCCTGATCTCTATCAAAAAGAGCCTGGAGTTTGGTCGCAACACCTGTTGCATGTCTGGCAGTCCTCCAGACACCATCCAAAAAGAACGTAAGCCAGGACTGCCAGTCCCCGTGGGTTTGTACCCGCTTAAGCAGCGCGTAGTAGGTCTGCCGGTGGGTATTGAAAAAAAGGCTGAGATACAGAAGTGGCTCCTTTAAAACCCGGTGCTCATAAAGCAGAAGAGTGATCAATAATCTCCCAAGACGACCATTGCCATCCAGAAAAGGATGAATCATTTCGAACTGAACGTGAAGGATCCCCGCCTGAACCAGCACCGGAGTATCTGGATCGTCACGATGAATGAATCGTTCCATATTACTCATAAGATCCAGAATATGTGATGCAGGTGGGGGAACATATGTTGCCTGTTGTGGAGTGGGTCCACCAATCCAGTTCTGGCAGCGGCGATACTCACCTGGCGCCTTGCTTTGTCCGCGCTTTATCGACAGCAGGATTCCATGCATTTCCCGCATCAGTCGCTGGCTCAGCGGGAATCCATTTTTGATTCTTGACTGTCCATATCTGAGGGCGGCAACATAGGTGGACACCTCTTCGGCATCCTCCGAGGGCTTATCGGGAATACGTGTGATTTCGTGGAGCAGTAAATCGGACAAAGACAACGGTATGTCTTCAATCTGTGAAGATTGAACGGCCTCCTGTGCGATATAAGAATGCAGAAATACTGGAGGCTTTGGCAAAATTTTGGTTATTCCATCAAGTTGTCCGACTGCATAGGCGGCCTGCTCCAGTCTGGGTGCAAGTCTCCCAATATCAACAGGTGGTTTCAGTGGAAGCAGCGGAGGCAGGTAGGCCATAACCTTTCCGCTGACGGTGGGCACTTCAACCATGCCCCCGATATGGTGTGAGAATTTATTATGTTGCAATGGCTGGTATGTATTCATTTGAATTTGCAAGATCTAAGAAAAGAAATTTTCTTAGCGAATTTTCAAGAAAAGGAATATGGAAAATTCTTTCCTTACTGAAGATTCCGCGTTATTTAGAGATTGGACATTAAGGTATCCGGCGAATTACGTTGGGATGTAAAGATCAAGTCTGGTTCTATCCCGTAATACACGAATCATTCCAGATTGTTCACGAGATTCAGGTGGAAAACATATTTTCCCTGTTGCGGAGCAGGTCCGCCAATCCAGTTCTGGCAGCGCCGATATTCACTTGGAGCCTTGCTTTGTCCACGCCTTATAGTCGGGATTCCATGCATCAATCGCTGGCTCGGGGGGAATCTATTTCTGATTCTTGACCATCCATATCTGAGAGCGGCAACATAGGTGGACACCTTCTTGGGCCGTATAGCAACAACCACTGCGGTATATCCTCAATCTGTGAGGGTTGAACGGCCCCCCTGTACGATATAGGAAGGGGATGCAGGAGGTTTTGGCAAAATTTTAGTTATTCCATCAAGTTGTCCGGCTGCACAGGCATCCTGCTAAAGTCTGGATGCAAGTCTCCCAGTATCAACAGATGGTTGCAACGGAGGCCGGTAGGCCATAACCTTTCCACTGAAGGTGGGCACTTCAATTATTCCTCCAGTATGGAGTAAAAATTTCTCAGTCTCCATCAATAAGGAATTTTTTTTCTTTAGATATTTTCAGAGAAAGAAAAACTGTGAATCCTTTCCCTGTCCCGGTCGCAGATTGACAGGCTTGGTCAGGTTGACTCGGTCCCCCATGTTTGCATCTGCTTAATCTGCCCCTTTTTCCATTCCGCCTCACAATCCTGGCACAAATCCTGCCAGGGATCGGTCTCGTTTTCGCAAACTGTGCAGTATTCGCTGAGGAACCTGAGCGAATCCCAATCATCAAGATCCTTGTACAAGCGCTTCTCTGCCTTGTATCTTTCCAGACGATCAAGTCTTGGCTTTTTCAGTCTCTTTTTAAAAACGGATCTGCATTTCCGACAATTGCCGGATCTGGGATTCTTCGCAAGACACACTGCACAGTATTCATTCACGTCAATTCCCTGACTGCTACATATAGAATTCCAAAACCCGGCATCAATTTTTTCAGCATACCGGATTGACCTCGGCAAATTTGCAGTCGTCAGGAGATAAAAAACCTTTGCAGACAACTCCTGGGACAATTCCTGCTCATTGCCGGGCAGGCAGTCAAACGGTATATCATGATTCAATGCTGTTTTTGCATACAGGCCCTCTGGAATATTTTCCAGAGACATCCATCGGGCATTAAATGGACCGCCGGGAGTTGAATTTTCCAGAATCCGCCTCTTCAGATTGTCCATGATTGGTGCAACCTCACCCGTGATCCTCATTTTGTTCTCCATAAATTCTGTCTCAATTTTCAACTCCACAGCCGGTGCCCCCGCCTTTTTCATATCAAGTGCAAAATCATCATCTTTTGGATTCGTCACGCAAATCTCAATAACGCACCAGAATTTGTCATATCCAGATGGTTCAAGCAGGACCATCAGGTCGGCCACACGGGGAAAATGTTTGAGTTGATATTCGGCCTTGACCTCTCTGATATATGTTTTTTGGAAGAGCCCCAGATCAATCTCTTGTCCCAGAGAATCCTGAAAAATATCCTGCACCATTCTGTGCCAGACCGTCATGCCCGTGTTTTTACACGCTTGATCATCCTCTTCTGACGTATGAGCAAAATGCCATGCTTTGATATCCCCCTGTCTGGCAATCAAGTCTTTTTTACATACCGGACAGATACAGTTGCATTTGAGTCCGTTCGCAACATTCATCGGAGTCATATACCGGCGCAAGTCGCGTGACCATGCAAAGGGTATCTCTAAGGACGATGTGGGCATCTTATGGACATTTGGAATGGTTAGTCAGGTGATGGTTCGGAGATGAACTATCAACGGGATTAAGTTTTCTCGTCCAATCCTGGTCAATCCGACAGTATATAAGCCCCGGAAGATTTTGGGCCAGAGCATGTATATGGGGACATTCTTATACTTTTTACGCAGTGATCACTTCGGTTCCGCACTTTCTCTTTGCATGAGCATGGATTGCTCCAACCGGGATACAAGTTTTTCAATATCAACGGGACATTCAGTAGAATTAAGGGAACGGATAAACCGACCAGGCTCCTCCCACTAAAGGTAGACATCTCAATCACATCCTCCATGGGAGTGTGGCAATGCATCCCCTGCATCCGTAAGGAAATTTTTTTCTTTAAGTATTTATAGGGAAAGAAATTTGTGAATCCTTTTCTTAACTGGTGTTCCCAATGTTGTAATTCATCTAGCGGGATGATAATCCTACCCTCACGAAGACCTGCTGCTCTCGCCCAACAACATGGCCGATGTCCATGAAGGAGGGAATCTATGCAATGGAAGCGCAGAAGACTCAAGATCGCCAACGCAAGTTAAGATTCATGGCCAGTTTCTAGAACACTATCGAGTGCGCACGCGGAAGAGCAGGCAATAAAACGCCGGCACAAAACCGAGCGTAAGGACAGTGGCGAAAACCAGTCCAAACAGGATCGCAATCGCCATGGACACAAACAGCGGATCACCACCCAGCCACAGCGGCAGCAATCCCCCAACCGTCGTGGCCGTCGTGAGCATGATCGGGCGAAGCCGCTGCTGCGCCGCTTCTAGAACGGCCGCCCCGGGAGCAAGGCCGTTCTCATCAATCTCAATTCGAATCCGATCAATGAGAACAATTGCGTTATTGATCACAATTCCGGCCAGCGAAATCACCCCCAAAAGTGTCATGAAGCCAAAGGGCTGACCCGTAACCAGGAGGCCGATCACGACTCCGATCAACCCAAGCGGGATCGTCAGCACGATGATGAGAGGTTTACGAAGCGAATTGAACTGTCCAACCAGCAGTAGCAGAATCAAGAGACCTGCCAGAGGCATTTTGTCTGCAATGGAGGCATTGGCCGAGGCCGAACTCTCAAACGTACCCCCGATTTCATAACTGTATCCAGACGGCCAGGTTTTTTCCTGCTCTGCGAGCCAGGGAGTCATTGCTGCGGCAATGCTGAAGGCGGAAACATCCGTATCGGGATCCAGATCAGAGAGTACCGAAAGGGTTTTGGAACGGTTTCGGCGAAGAATCTTGGATGGCTCAAAGGTGAGTTCGACCTCCGCAACCTGACTCAGTGCCACATTCTGGCCGGACTGGGCATAGACATTAATTGATTCCAGTTTCCCGATATCTTCACGGTCGCCAACTTCGGAGCGCAGTACCACGGGGATCGCCTTGTCTCCTTCACGATATTCGGTTACCATGGACCCCGACAGCGCCGTGCGCAGGGAGATCGCAATATCCTGATTGGTGATCCCTGCCCGCCCTGCCTGTGCATCGTTGATGTCAATGAGCAGTTTCTTGGTCTGTGACCCCCAGTCGTCGGTGATATTACGTGTGCCCGCAAGCGAAGCCAGTTGGGCCTTGACCTGATCAGACAGTTCAAAGAGTGTATTCTGATCCGGTCCAAACAGGCGCACCTCAACGGGGTTGGCATCCCCAGGCCCCGCTGCCAATTTCTTCAGGGTCACCTCCATGTCGGGATGATGATCCTCTACGTACATGCGCAACCGGTCCATGGATGTGCTCAATGCATCCAGGCTTGAGGCATTACCGACAAAAGCCGTGTAACTTGGTCGAGGCTGTGTTGGATTATAACCCAGAGCAAAACGGGAGACTCCACCACCGATGAAAAACGCCCAGTTCCGTATCCCTTCACGCTCCCCGTTCGCGGCAAGTTCTTCAATCAGGAAACGCTCAATATCCAACATCGCCTCTTCCGTGTAGGCGAAAGATGTCCCGTACGGGAGTTCGAAATCACCGGAAAACAGCAGTTCGCTGCTGTCGGGAAAGAAACTCTGTTCAATCACACGAAAGAGTCCCAGTGCTACAACAAGTAATGCAAAGGCCCCGGCGACCGTGATGAGGGGACGCCTCAATAGAAACTGAAGTCCACGACGATAATAGCGGTAGAAGGCCGAGTCGAACGGATCTTTGCCAACTTCTTCTTCAGCCTCGTCATTTGTATTTTTTCGCGCACCTTTTACTTTTAGGAAGATCACGCACAGGAGCGGGATCATTGTAATGGCGAGAACCCATGAGGACAGGAGCGTAATGGCAATGACCTGCGCCAGCGGTGCAGTATACTCCCCGACTGCGCTTTCAGCGAGGACAATCGGGAGGAATGCCGCAATCGTAGTGAGCGACGAGATGAGCAGGGGGACGCGCAGTTCTTTTGAAGCCGCAAATGCGGCAGTCCGGGCCTTCTCTCCCGCCTGCAGCCGCACCAGAATAGATTCGCTCATCACAATCGCGTTATCCACCAGAAGTCCCAGAGCAATAATCAGGGAGGCCAGCGACATCTTGTCCATTCCAATGCCGAAGAACTGCATCAACATCAGCGTGGCCAGCATTGTCATCGGAATGAGAGATGCGACCACCAGCCCCGTTCGCAGACCGAGGAAAAGGAGCATGCAGATCAGCACAATCCCGACCGCCTGAAAGATGGAGACAACAAAAGTAGACACCGCCCGGTCCACCACCTCGGGCTGAAATGCCACAAAATCAAAGTTGACTCCCACAGGATACTGCTGCTCCAGACTGGTGACGGCAGCCCGGATATTTTCGCCGAGTTGAACGATATTGCCCCCTGCCCTCATAGAAATCCCCAGCGCCAGCGCAGGCGCTCCATTGGCACGCACTTTTGACCTTGCAGGCTCCGCATAGCCTCGGCGGACCTCGGCGACATCTCCAAGGAAGACCGTCTGTCCAGAGCCAGGCAAAGTAATCAGTGTCTGACGAATATCGTCCACGGAGGTAAAGTTGCCACTCGGCTCAAGCGTGATCTGCTCCACTCCGGTCTCTACGGTCCCCCCCGAAATAATGATATTGCTCGCCTGGAGGATCCCCTGAAGCTGTACCGCCGACAGCCCTAGTCCCGATAACCGTGCATTATCAAAATCAACAAAGACACGCTCCTGCTGCATGCCTTTGATTTCGACCTTCGCGACATCATTGATTCGCAGAAACACATCACGCACCTGCTCGGCGATCTCCTCTTGCTCTGCATAGGAGAATCCATCGGCGGTAAGTGTGATCATCGTTCCGAACACCTCGCCCAGCTCATCATCAATGATTGGCACCACGCCTTGCGGCAACTGGTCAACCATTCCCTCAACCTTCCGGCGCAGATTATCCCATACCGGGCGCAATTCCGTTACATTTTCGCGCACCTCAACCGTGATGATGGACTGGCTGGTCCGTGACTCACTAGTGATGTTTTCAACTTCAGGAATCTCCTGAATGACCTGTTCGATTCGATCCGTTATCAGAAGTTCAACCCGTTCGGGGGATGCTCCAGGGAATTGCGTACGCACCATAGCACTGCGCACCAGAAAACCCGGATCTTCCGCACGCGGGAGCTGCTGGTAGGCAAAAAAACCGGACAGGGCTATGACTGTAAGCGCCACAAAGGTAACGATGCGGTTATTGATTGCAAGGCGGGTCAGGTCCATGGCAAAAGGAGTACGAGATCAATCCGTTAACGTGATTCCAGAAGGCGAACCTGTTGCCCTGTAACCAGGGTTTGCAGTCCGGCGGTAGCCACATATTCCCCATCGGTAACGCCGCCAAGGATCTCCAGCCCATCGGGGGTCAGAGCACCGATTTCAACAGTCCGGCGCTCCGCAGTGGCGGTGTTCAAAGTGTCCGACTGATTCAGTATATATACGAAACGGCTCCTGTGATCCTGTGCCACGGCATGCGGAGGAACGAGTACTCCCGTGGCTTCGGAGTCCCCGCTGATACGAAACGTTACCTCTGCGGCCATACCGGGGCGAATCTGGGTTATATTTGTTCCCCCATCCAGACGCACGATCACGGGAAAGCCACCAGCACCTGTGGCCGCGGTCCCCACCTCTGTGACAGATGCAGGGAATGCCCCTTCCCGAAGTGCCCCAAAGATAACCTCTGCAGGATATTCTCTGCGAAGGCTTCCAATAAACACTTCCGGCACGGTCACCTGAACTTCAGGATTCCCACTGGTATCAATGATGACGACGACGGGTTGCCCCGCACCCACTGCCTCATTCACATCTACGGCGACCTGACTTACGGATCCGTTCACCGGTGCGATCAACCGGGTATAGGCAACCTGCTGTTCGGCAAGGCGCAGGGCCGTCTCGGCAGATGTCTGAGAAGCATTGGTGGATTCGTAGGATGCGCGTACAGCATCCATTTCACTCATGGATGCATTCCCGTTTTCATAGAGTGCAACGATCCGTTCATAATTTGCTTTCGCGTTGCGGGATTGTGCACGGGCCTGTGCGAGACCGGCTTCCGCCTGCTGCCGCCTCAGTTCAAGATCACCGGAATCCAGCTGCATGATTATCTGCCCTCTGCGTACGACAGAACCGACGCTGACCTGCACATCGGTAACGGTTCCAGAAACCCGGAATGCAAGATTCTGCTCTGAAGCAGCACGGGCAACCCCCGGAAAGGTTCGCGTCTGGCTGCTGCCGGCGAGGAAGGCCTGTGCATAGCGGACAGGACGAATTTCCGGGGCGGCGGCCTCCTCCTCGCTACCGCAGCCGGTCCCCAGGCCCGCCGCCATCACGCACACGGCCAGAATATTATGCCTCATTTTAAGGTGTATCATGATGCTCCATCTATGCTTTGGATGTATTCTTCAAGTCGCTGAATAAAATTGATCTGCTCTTCAGGGGTTGCGAACGCCTCAAACCGCCCAACGGCGCGTTCTACACGCTTCAGGTTGATCAGATAATCAAAGATGGCATTCGTCACGTTCCGGTTACTGAGCAGCATGTTGGTCTGGGCTTCAAGGAGATCAACGACCGTGACCAGTCCCTGCCCATAGGCCTCGGTGACCAGTTCCAGCGACTCCCGGGCCGTGCGTGCGGCCGTTTCACTTTCTCTTACCACACCCAGACTAGCACGGGCGAACTGAAGTTGAACGCGTACATTCTGTTCAATTCTCTGGACGGCCATGTCCCGTTGAAGCTCTACCTGAGCGAGTGCCGCCGCGGTTCGTTCCCTTCGGGCGGATCGGGAATTCCCCTGAAAGAGCGGCAGGTTAACGGACATGCCTGCAGACCAGGGGAAGTCGGGCCGCTCGGCCCCTGGAAAATTCATGGGTGAAGAGGAACCGGCTCCCTCCCGAAGCACATTCGTTGACACATTCCCCTGAAGCCCCACGGTTGGCAGGTAGAAGGCCTGACGGGTTGCGGTCAGAAGTCTTTCCTGTGCCAGAATGACCGCGTCCAGACTTTGGATTTCCGGTGAGAGGCTTACGGCAACTGTCACCAAAAAGTCACTTAGAAGATCAAATTGGTTCAGGTTGGTGAGATAGCTGGTCGCAAGCGTTCCCTCTAGTAGCGCCCGCCCCTCCAGATCGGCTTCCGGGGTGGCAAATGGTTCATTGAGCGGACGATTCATGACCTGATTCAGGGTAATTTCTGCAGCGGAGCGTATTGCGTATGCATCAATGCGGTCCCCTCGTCTTCGTGCCAGTTCGCTTTCAAGACGAAGTCGTTCCCCGGGTCCTGCAGAGCCGATGCGCTCTCTCTGCCGCGCCATGCGCAGTGAGGCGAGAGTCAGATCAAGGTTATCCTGCTGAACCTGTTCCAGTGTCTTGCTTCGAAGCACATTCAGGTAGGCCTCCGCAGCTTCCAGTCCCACATCCAGTTCCAGTGCGTTTCGGTTTAGTTGCCGGGACTGCTGGAGTGATTTCTGGGCGGATAGATTTGCAACGGCTTCGGAAGAAAAGAGCAGTTGCTGAAGCGTGAGTTCACTGTCAATGCTGTGTTGGGATTGTATCCCAAAAGAAGATTCGGCCAGTTGTTTCGATATTGTGGCACCCGTAACAGAGGCTTGCAGATTTGGAAGCAGATTAGATCTGGCCAGACGAACATCCTGAGATCCTGACAGCACTTCCTGATCTTCAATTGCGAGGGACAGATTGGCTTCCATTGCCTCCTCCATTGCACTCCTGAGTGTTACACTGCGATCAAGATCTTCACGGACATCATAGAGCCGCTCAGCTTCAAGGGTCATTTCCAGCGGAAGCACGGTATCCAGATCACGCACCGTGCGCATGTTAAGCACCAGTTCTTCGTCCGGCACAAGGGTTACCGGGAGCGTCTCTGCGGCATCCCCAATTAAAATCCGGTACGCATTCAGGGCAATTCGCCGGGCGAGCAGCGGCAGGTCAACGGATCCCAGCGAGGCCATGATCCCCCGCTCCACATCATTGGCGGAATAGGAGAACGAAGGCAGGTTACGCGCTGTAATTCCGCGGGTAAGGGCTTCAAATTCCTCCGAATCCATACGATACAGCGGGGTGGCATAAACGGCTTCAATGTTATCAGGAATTCGGGCAAGTCCACTCGCTGCGGTCGTCCCCACAGGTACGAGTTCCAGGGTTATCCCCAGCTCCGCCGATGCGCTCAAGATCTGATCAATGAACGTTTCGAATGTAACGGCGGCGGCTTCGTCAACCAGAATCGCTGCCCGGGAGAAACTGATCAACTCCTGAAATCTGGTCAGATCCCGAACAACAGGTCCGGGCGGAGGAAGTGCGACATAGGTAAAGTTGGCCACGCCGCTGGCCCCATTGGTTTCTGGAAAACCCTGCAGTTCCGCATCAAATACATTGGCCGCAATGACAGGTTTAGACCACGGTGCTCCGCGGGCAGCAACTTCCGAGGACAGAAAGCCCTGTGTGATAATCAGCGTGACTTGGTCATCGGCGACGAATTGCTCAAGGATCCGGCTGGCATCTGCAGTTGGATCGTCCAGTGTAACCACCAGTTCATCGGGAAACTGGGCATCAAAATCGTCACGGGTCAGCGCAAGAAATTCCTGCTGAACAAGGGACTGAATCTCCCCAGCGAACGGATTGGTTGTGTCGGTGAGGAACGCAATACGGGCAACGGGAGCATCTCCGGACTGCTGCGCCTCTGCGGGTAGTGCTACAATAAAAAAGAGCGCGGCGGCCAGCAGTGGCAGGATATGCAGGCGGCCAAAGCCGGTTCTCATCAATTTCCCTTAGCAATAGTTAGAAAGACATGAAACTTGAAAGGATGGATGTGGTTTCGGCAAAGCCGCTTCATCCATCCAATTGATCTGGACAGTTTTTGATGGTCTGGAGAATTGTCATTTTGCACTTGATACCAAGTTCCAGACGACTCCGCAACAATATACAAATATCCGGCCTGTTTATGCTCAATCCTACAACCACTCTCCCCTCTGCCTGGGCTTGAACTTATATTTACGGCTATTTTAACCCAGAGATTCACGTATTGATTTCCTGTATCTGATCAACGGACTTCGGAGCCTCAGCCCCCTTCAATGATTCAAAATCGTGATTCGGCAGGAGAGTAAAACGAAATAGCAACTTACAGAAAGCGATGGAGAGTTTTGCCGAGGGCCGTTGAAAGGGTATTAATTCTATAAATTGGAGCAGGTTCAATCAAGGAACAGCACCGCGGGAAAGTATTTTCTGGGGCGGGCAGGTAAAATGCTCCACGCAGACTCAGCGCACAGAAATGCATCCTCTGAGGCCGTGCAGTTCTATGTCGGGGCGTGGGCTGTATCTTTGGGCGGATAGTCAACCGTGATCGTGATGCCAAAGCAAGTGAAACGTACGAGAGATTCTGATTTGGATACCGGGCCGTTAGACGGGGTATTTGGGGCGATATCTCCCCATCAGAAAACTGCAGATCCATTAAGCCTCAAAGTGAGGGATAGAACCTGATGCGTCTTTCCTGGAATGAAATCCGTGCCCGTGCCATTAAATTCTCCAGGGAATGGGATGGTGCGGTCTATGAAAAAGGGGAAGCTCAGAGCTTCTACAACGACTTCTTTGATGTCTTCGGAATTCGCCGTCGCAGCGTTGCCCGTTATGAGCAGCATGTCGCAAAACTGGACAACCGCTCCGGCTTCATTGATTTGTTCTGGCCGGGTCTCCTGATTGCGGAGCACAAAAGCAAGGGAGGCGATCTGGATGCAGGCTACGAGCAGGCCGGGGACTACTCGGATGCACTCCCGGAATATCAGCGGCCCCGTTACATCCTGGTGTGTGATTTTCAGACCTTTGTGCTCCATGACCTGTCTGAACGGAATGTCATCCGCTTTTCTCTTGCGGAACTGCATCTGAATGTTGAGGCATTTGGCTTCATAAACGGGAGTCAGCGTCGGATATTCCGTGATCAGGATCCAGTCAATATCAAAGCATCGGAATTGGTCGGGCGTTTGCACGACAGACTTGATGAGGCTGGTTACCGCGGATATGACCTGGAGCGTTTCCTTGTCCGGATTGTCTTCTGCCTGTTTGCGGATGATACTGGCATTTTTGATACCCGTGACATTTTCTTTGACTTCATTGAGGAACGGACGCGGGAGGACGGCCTTGACCTCGGCCCCTTGCTGATCCAACTGTTTGAAGTCCTTAACACGCCGGAAGATAAGCGTTCGAGCACACTGGATGAAGATCTGGGGCGATTTCCATATATCAACGGCGAGTTATTCAAAGGCTTACTTCGGACTCCCTCGTTTGACTCGGATATGCGGCAGGCCCTGATTGATGCCTGCATGTTTGACTGGTCAAACATTTCACCCGCAATCTTTGGTGCACTGTTTCAATCGGTGATGGATCCACAGGAGCGCCGGGAGCAGGGGGCCCACTATACGACCGAGAAGAATATTCTGAAGGTGATTGTGCCACTCTTTCTGGATGATCTACGTGATGAATTTGACCGTCTGCGATCCCGGAAAGATACGCGGAGGGTTTCGGAACTGCGCCGGTTTCAGAAAAAACTGGGGCAGATGAAATTCTTTGATCCGGCCTGCGGGTGCGGTAACTTCCTCATTATCGCCTATCGGGAGCTGCGGCTGCTTGAGATTGAAGTCCTGAAGGAGATCCATTTCGAGTCCAAATCGAAAGGACAGATTGAGTTTGACATCTCTGTGCTCTCTCTGGTAGATGTGGATCAATTTTACGGGATTGAGATTAGCGAATTCCCCGTTCGCATTGCCGAAACTGCATTGTGGATGATGGATCACATTATGAATAATCAGCTCAGCCACGAGTTCGGCAGGGTGTACACCCGAATTCCGCTGGAGGCTTCACCTCATATCGTTCATGGAGATGCGCTAGAGATTGACTGGAAGACGGTACTTGCACCATCGGACTGTTCATTTGTATTCGGGAATCCACCGTTTGCGGGCGCGAAGTTTCAAAGCAAGGATCAGCGGGCACAGGTGCACCGCATTGCGGCATTGGGCAAAAGCGGGGGATCTCTTGACTATGTCGCTGCGTGGTTCATTAAAGCAGGCGAGTATATTAATACCGGCAGTGAGGCACGGATTGGATTTGTCGCAACCAATTCCATCACGCAGGGGCAACAGGTCGGACAGTTATGGCCGATTCTATTTGATCGTTATAAGTTGGAGATTGCGTTTGCTCACCACACATTTGCCTGGGGATCGGATGCTAGAGGGAAGGCACATGTGCATGTGGTCATCCTTGGTCTTGACATCCATGAGCATGCACGGAAGCAGAAACGTCTGTTCAGTTACATCGATGTTCAGAGTGAGTCGTTGGAGAGCACTCACTCAATTCTTTCTCCCTACCTGTTTGACGCTAGCGGTTTGGAGAATCCGAGAATCATAGTACGTGAAGAAACCCGCCCGATCAATGGATTGAGAAAGATGATTATAGGATCCAAACCCATTGACGGAGGGCACTATATTTTCAAGACGGAAAAAGAGCGGGATGAATTCCTGGAGACTGAACCGGGCGCATTCCCGTTCGTACGACCTTTCATGGGGGCGCGTGAATTTTTGCAGGGGACGAAACGGTGGATTCTGACATTGCAGGACGCACCTCCCAGTGTGTTGGCAAATCTACCCCATGTTCGGGAACGGATTGCTGCTGTTCGTTCCTACCGAGCAACCAGTAAGAGCAGACCGACACAGAAGATTGCACGGACTCCAGCCCTCTATCATGTGAATGTCATTCCTGTGACTCCTTTTCTGGTGATTCCCGAGGTTAGTTCCGAGCGAAGGGAGTACATTCCTATTGGCTGGCTTGAGCCGCCAACGGTTCCAAGTAACAGGCTTAAAGTACTGAATGACGCAACGCTCGTTGATTTTGCATTGCTCACTTCGGCCATGCACATGGCATGGATGCGAATGGTCGCCGGACGGTTAGAGAGCCGTTATGGATACTCTATCGGAGTGGTCTATAATACATTCCCCGTACCACCTGCGGATGCCAATCTGACTTCACTGGAGCCTTTGGCCCAGTCTGTTCTGGATGCCCGAGAAGCCGATCCAAATGCAACCCTTTCGGATCTGTACGATCCAGATCTAATGCCGCAGGAACTCCTTCTTGCACATCAGAAGCTTGACCGCGCCGTAGATAGACTGTACCGGAAGCAGGGATTTGATTCAGAGCGAGAGCGGATTGAGCATTTATTCGTGCTTTACGAAAAAATGCGTGCGCCACTGTCAGATGCTGTGAATGGCAGAAGAAAGCGGGGGAAACCGTGAGTCTGGATGGACGAGAGAATGTCCTGATTACTTCGCAGGAGACTTGTCCATCTGCAGCAGTGACGGGGTATTGTGGAATTTCGGAATCAAGCAACAAAAACGTCCCTATTGAGTATCTATACTCAAACACTCAATGCCCAAAGCATCAGACCGGAGAATTTTAAGTATAGATTGGACTACAGAGACTGATGGATAAAGCAAGCGTCCAAACTCACCTTGAATCCTGTCGAGAGCGAGTCGCGATTCAGAATGCCGTCAATGCGTCATATTCCAACAAGGCGATGGGAGTTACGACTCTGTCTTTAACGCTATTTGGCGTTGGCCTCTCTGATTTCAGTGGAAGTACTCTCGAAATCGTGCTTGTAATAATTTCAGGAATCTGCGTTGTCATGGTATCTCTGTCTGGACTTGGATTGATTATGCGAGTACGCGACTGGAAAAACCCGTGCGACTTGAAAGAATCAGAGAAGTCTGCACTCAAGTCAACCAATACGGCTGAATTTTTAATGGACCTTTGTAGATCCTACAGGAAAGCAACGGAATGCAATGAGCGGACTCTAAAGAGGAAAGCAACATGGTTCACTTCAATCGTGGGGCATCTACATTAGTTGAGATCGTGTGCGTCATAATTATGCTCACTCTCTAAGATATTTGAGGGTGAGGGCTTCCCATGCGTAAATCCAAAATTCTCTGGGAGTTATTGTGATTCTGTCTGGGTTTATTTTAAGCGCACCCTCTTGTTTCTCTTGAATCACTTCTTCTGAAACAGCATCTACACCGTTGCTTTGGTCACTAACGGCGTTGGCAGTTACTTCAGAAAACTCTCTTTCAGGCTTCCCTGTCGTCTTGTCTGTGCTCATGATCTGAACAGTTTGTCAGGGTAATGAGTTTTGATATCTGAATAGAAAGGGTTCCTCTCATAGTCACTTACGGATATAATTCCCATTAGTATCTCCAAGTGAAACCATACCAAATGTCCTTCCAGAATTGTTTCGTGGTTCTTGTTCGCCGATAAGGTGATATTCTCGGTTCTTTGTTTTGATCCACACTTCGAGACTCTCCGTCGAGAGAAACATCAGGCTCGCCGTTTCGCCTGTTTGCCGAGTTCAATGACTTTGTCGGTGTTTCGGTGGCTGGGCTCCTTCGAATTGATGCGTCTGCGGGGTTCATGGTCGTTATGGACTTGTTTATGGGGAGCACGGATACCCAAGCAGTCAAGTTGTTTTCCAACAAACCGATTTCACCTAAGAAGGGTTCCGCAATCGGTCGTACGAAGTTCCATTCCATCAGTAAAATTGTATGTTCCTAAATTCAATCAACTGCCCCTATATCCAACGGTCTTTGACCTGTGCAACAAGATCCCTGCTGCTGCGAATGCACAAATACGCCTGATTAAAGTAGAATTTTCAGTCTATATGTAACACTAGGGTATTTTGGCTGGGAATTCAGGCTAGCCGGTTAGACATAGAACATGAACATCGACTTAATAAATTTTCTCCAGTTGTTTGATGGTCCGGTGCAGTATTCGGTGCCGACATGGCAGCGCAGGTATAGTTGGGATAAAGCAACTATTGAGCAATTGATCAGGGATTTAGAGACAATCTCGCAATCAGATCAAGAGAATGCCAGTCATTTCGGTGGTACACTCATCACCTATTCCGAAACCACACCAGCGGGTACGGCCCAGATTTTCAATGTTGTTGATGGCCAGCAGCGACTCACAACCATCAGTATCCTGTTGGCTTGTATCGCAGAGAAATTGGCAGAAACCGGTCCAATAGAGCACTGGAGTTCAGGAGTAATCACAGACTTCTATTTGAAGAACCAATTAGATCCACCGAGAAAACTAAATCTGCAAGATGGAGATGAGGAGGAGTACCGACGCATCCTTGAAGGATGCCCTGAGGGTGAGGGAAAGGTGACTGCGGCATGGAAAGTTTTAAAATCAGAGGTGGATTCCGTCGGTTCCGATTGTCTGATGAAAGGGCTAAGCCGCTTCAAAGTGATCAGCTTTACAAGTGAACCCTATGATGACCCACAGCAGATTTTTGAGAGCCTCAACGCAACCGGAGTTCCACTGACGGAGGGAGAAAAGGTGAAAAACTGGCTCCTTATGGGGCAAGACAGCAAGACGCAGGATCAATTGTATCAGGATTACTGGTGCAAAATAGAAGAATCCCTCAACGCAGTGCACGAACCGAAGCGCATAGATGAATTCCTCCGGGATTTTCTTCGATGGAAAACGGGGGATACGTACGGGATCAGCCATACGTATACGAACCTAAGACAATGGTGGTATAAGACGGAAGGCTCAAAGAATAAAAGTTCATTGTGTAAGAATTTAGCCAGACTGTCTGGGCTATATGGGAAGATTACAGGCACAAACGGCCATCACGAGAACGGTGAGGTCGATGGGCTGCTCCGATATTTACGGGGACTCAGGATTGATGTGCACCGGCCATTTACCCTCCGCCTTTTAGACGATGCGACGAGACCCGATATTGCCGGTGCAAACGAAGAGGAATTGGTATCAACTCTAAGAGCACTCAGCACTTGGCTGACACGGATCTGGCTGTCTGGAAAATCACTTGCAGGGCTTAATACTGAGTTTGCACGTTTTGCGCACCGCAGCGCTGATCAGGATACAGAGACGTATGCAGACTACTGGATTGCAGAGATCAAAAAACTCAAAAATACCGGAGTTGCGGTGCCGAATGATGAAGAAATCAGATGGGGAATCCGCAATAGAAACGTATATAGAGGAAAGGCCTCAGATGCTGCAAGAATAATCCTGTGGAACCTCAATTCCAGGTTAAGCAATGCGGCCGACCCAAGCGTTGAGGAGTTGTCCATAGAGCATATCATGCCGCGAAAACTTAGCCATGAATGGCGAGGATATCTGGGCAGTGAAGCCGATGAGTTGCACGGAAAGTATTTGAACAGTCTCGCAAATCTTACCCTGGTTGGCAAAGAGTTTAACTCAGAGATCAGTAATCAGGCTTTTGCCAAAAAGCGTGAACTCTACGGGGAGAGCACCTTGAGTCTCACGAGGAAATTGTCTCAATCCTATGTTAGTTGGAGAGAGGAAGATATAGAGAGACGAGTTCAAGAACTTACCGATCTGGTAGTTGAGTGTTGGCCTTGGGAGAATGTATCCCGCGCAAAAACCCGATGGCGCATCAATGACGGTGAATGGAGAGAATCGAAGACATATACAGATATGCTACTGAATGTAGTAGCTGAGATCCTGGACATAGAAGGGAATAGTAAGCGACTTTCGGGAGATCGAGCGAGCAGGGATCTATTCCTTTCCGGAACGGAGCCGTCAACCAAGGGAACACGCTTTTTGCCAATCCCCCGGCATGATCAATATGTGGTTAACGTCCGACACGGATCCAAAATATTTTTCAAAATTTGCCAAGAAATGGGAGAAAGATGTGGACTTGATGTTGAGATAGAATCACTTAAACAGAGCACATAGGCAGGGAGTCCATGGTATGTCTATCCCGTTCCAGCGCACAGTATCTCACTATACCACGAAGCATGAATTTTCTTGAGCGATGGGAATGTAATGGAAACCGTACCCTCAGATCAGCGTGCTTATGATTGACCAACGATTCAACAATTGGCCAGAGTACACACCAGGGATGATGTCTACTGTGATCAATTTCACGCCAACCCCTATCCGTACACTTGAGCATGCAGGGATCATGGTTCCTTGGACCTTATCCCCCTCGGATGACTTGGACATCTCTCGCTGGCTGGAACCATCAATAAATCAAATCCAAGTGACATGAACGTCAAACTGATCAATTTTCTTGATTTATTCAGTAAATCAGTCCAGTATTCCGTACCAAAATGGCAGCGCAGATATAGCTGGAATCGGTCAACAATTCAGCAATTGATCAAAGACTTAGAGGCAATTTCAAAATTAGATAAAGCAAATGCCCGGCATTTCGGTGGCACACTTATAACTTACGCCGAAGCTACACCGGCAGGTACGGCTCAGATTTTCCATGTTGTAGACGGTCAACAGCGACTCACGACCATTAGCATTCTACTGGCCTGCATAGCGGAGAAATTGGCAGAAACCGGCCCCACAGAGCAATTGAGTTCAGAAAAAATCACAAAATTCTATTTGAGAAATCAACTGGATCCACTAAGAAAGTTAAGTCTGCAAGACGGGGATGATGAAGAGTATCGGCGGATCATTGAAGGTGGTGTTAAGGGGGAGGGAAAAGTGACCGCGGCATGGAAAATTTTGAGATCGGAAGTGAATTCAGTCGGCGCTGACTGTCTGATGAAAGGGTTAAGCCGATTCAAGGTGATCAGCTTCACATGTGAGCCTTATGATGATCCACAGCAGATTTTTGAGAGCCTCAACGCAACGGGGGTTCCATTGACGGAAGGAGAAAAGGTTAAGAACTGGTTACTGATGGGGCTGGATAAGAAGACGCAGGATCAATTATATCAGGATTACTGGCGTAAACTTGAGCAATCCCTTGATGCATTGCACGAACCGAAGCGCATAGATGAATTCCTCCGGGATTTCCTCCGATGGAAAACGGGAGAGGTTCATGGGATTAACC
Source organism: Rhodothermales bacterium (assembly GCA_022820435.1). GTDB lineage: Bacteria > Bacteroidota > Rhodothermia > Rhodothermales > Bin80 > Bin80. The sequence continues at coordinate 2,277 of JAJEFL010000081.1, read as the reverse complement.
TGACCTATGCAAACCTGAGAAGGTGGTGGTATAAGACGGAAGGCTCAAAGGACAGAAGTTCATTGTGCAAGGAGTTCGCCAGACTGTCCGGGTTATATGGAAAGATTACGGGTGCAAACGACCATCACGAGAACGTTGAGATAGACAGGTCACTGCAGTACCTTCGGGGGCTCGGCCTTGATATTCATCGACCATTTACCCTCCGCTTATTAGATGATGCGACGAAACCTGACGCGACTGGTGCAAGCGGGACGGAACTAATCAGAGTACTGAAATCACTCTGCACCTGGCTGACACGTCTCTGGCTGGTAAATAAGGACACGTCTGGTCTCAACACCGAAAGTGCAAAATTTGCCAATCACAGGATCGCTGAACATGAAATGTCTTATGCTGAATACTGGATCTGGAAGATTAATCAACTAAGGCATACGAACATTGCGATGCCGAACGAGGAAGAAATCATGGAGGGAATACGAAAAAGAAGTGCCTATGGCGGCAAAGCGTCAGATGCTGCGAAAACAATCCTCTGGGCAATCAATTCTCAATTAAGCAATGCGGCAAACCCGAATGTTGAGGACTTATCCATCGAGCATATCATGCCTCGGAAACTCAGCCAGGCGTGGTGGAACTATCTAGGTGATGATGCCGATGAGTTGCAGAGGAAGTATTTGAACACCCTCGCAAATCTTACTCTGGTTGGCGAAAGACTAAACTCAGAGATCAGTAATCAAGTCTACGAGGAAAAGCGGAAATTGTATGGAGACAGCAGTGTTACCCTCACGCGTGAGTTGTCTAAGTCCTATATGGACTGGAGAGAGGAGGACATCGAGGCTCGAGTCAAAGAGCTGACCGGTTTGATACTCAACTACTGGCCATGGGAGAATGCATCCCGTGCAATAGCCCGATGGCGTATTCATGGAGGCAGATGGACAGAAACTGCAACATACACAGATCTGCTGTTGAATGTGGCAGCTGGATTCATTGATGCAGACCCAGAACGCAACAGTGAACTGCTGCTAGCCGGAAATTTCAAATCCGGAACATACATCTACCGTTCAGGAAGCGAACCGAATGGACGTTTTGCCCCAATTCCCGGATATAACGGGTACATTGTGTCTATCGGGCTATGGGATAGATACAAAATTTTAGCCTGTTATGAAATGGCCGAAAGATGTGGCATCAGGGTTGAGATCGAACGACTCAAAGAGTTGACGGAAGCGCAGAAAGTCTGGGAAAAAGTAGATCCAGATCGCTTGTATGGGAACGGCGAGACAGTTCTGCGATGGCGCGTTAACCGGAGCGGCTGGTTAGAGGAGCATACTTATCCAGATCTGCTGTTGAATGTTGTTGCGGCATTGATGGATTTGGACCCGGAGGGGAACGGAGAGCAATTATTAGACATGAAGTACGCACATGGCGGCGGGACCTATTTTTTTCGCTCTAAGACGAAGGCAAGTAACCGCTGTGTGCTCGTCCCCAGACATGATACATACAAGGTTAATGTGGGTTTGATGCACAAGACCATTGTCAAACTCTGCCGGGAAATGGGGGAAGTTTGCGGAACCAAGGTTAAAGTGGAGATCCTCAAAAATTCGGACAAAGGACAACCGGTTTGGGAATACTTGGATTCGGAGGATCCCGTGCTGTTGAGCTAGGTAATTCCCAATGTTAGCCATAAAGACCGGATACCATACTCATCAGCGGATCCATTCAGGAGATTGGACGGTGGAACGGTTTATCCGTATGTATTTGGATGCGATTAGAGGACATTCGGACGTGGACTCTGTGTGGAATAGTCCGCTGCGCTTGAGAGATGGGAGGTTTGACCTTCTTTGCTCTGAAAGAAGGGGACATGTATCTGGGAGCGCAGTCCGGTTAATTCCAGATTATGGTCGATATGCAATTCGTCTCATTCCTGACCGCACAGCCACTGATCTAATTTGCGAGGGAATATGTGACCGGAATCAAGCCGTGGCTAAAGTTACATAAAAGATGATTAGAAAAATGGATTCCATGCCATCCAGTAACAGTTTTTAGAGACCCATGACGCTAGTTGCCATTGTCGGTCGCCCGAATGTGGGGAAATCCACGCTCTTTAACCGGCTGACGGAATCCCGTCAGGCAATCGTTCACGATGCCCCCGGAGTGACGCGGGATCGTGTCTATGGCCAGGTGCTCTGGAATGGGAGAGAATTTGCACTGGTCGATACAGGAGGGTATGTGCCCCGAAGTGCAGACCGCTTTGAGCAGGCAATACGGGAGCAGGTGGACATTGCA
>JAJEFL010000153.1:0-5694 GCA_022820435.1 Rhodothermales bacterium | reverse complement strand
GGCCGGTACATAAGCCACCTTAAATCAACCCGACCGACTCTGTAAAGACACGCACTTACGGCCCCTCAAAAAAAAACGCCCAAAAATGGGATTAGGAGAGATCCGTATCTTTGCATCACTACGAAATTGTGAAGATGGGTTCATTGCTTTCTGGATGATTCTTAGCAACGGGCTTACGCCACACTGTTCAGACGGATCAGGCTGCAATCAACGGGGAAGGCCTCCGGTACAGTGAACCAAAATATCTCGTCATCGGTTATGTCACGGGTAACCCCGAAATCTGTTCAAATACCACTGGAATGCGTGCAGGAACCTATGTACTGTGTGAGAACATGGCTGCCGAGGATGCGCCAGCCTGGGCTGGAAATTTCTGCGATCTGACATAGAAAAAACTGGATACCGTTTCGAATAAACGATCACGATCTTTCATTTGATGAACAAGAATTCTGCATGCTTCGGAATCGGCATCGTTTTCCGGGTTCTGATCGGTCTGCTCCCCGTTAGTTGTGATTCCCAAGGACGGCAGGAGAGTGTCCCCTCCAGGATTCAGTCAATCACGCTGGATGCACGGAATAAGCCTTCTCCCAGGATGCTGCCGGAGTTGCAAAGACTCGGCGCAACCCATGTAACCCTGATACAGTTCGGGTTTCAGCAAAGAATTGATTTCCCTGAAATCCGCATGAATCCCGATGCCCGGTGGTACAGCGAGAGCGATCAGGGGGCACGGGAAATGGCACGGAGTGCAGACAGTCTCGGAATGAAGATCATTCTGAAGCCGCATGTATGGCTGGGCCGGTACAGCGCAGAGGGGCAGTCCAGAAGCAAGATCGGTTACTCAGCAGAAGATCAGTGGCAGGCCTGGGAAGCAGACTATACGACATTTCTGATGCACTACACGCATCTGGCAGAGGAGATTGGCGCAGAGATTCTTGTGATCGGAACGGAACTTGCGCGGAGCGCACATGAACGCCCGGAATACTGGCGAAGCCTCATTGAAAATATCCGCTCCGTATACCGGGGGCGTTTGACCTACGCAGCAAACTGGTGGGAGGAATACGAACAGATTGAGTTCTGGGATCTGTTGGATTACATTGGAGTTCAGGCATACTTTGAACTTACAGATCAGCCCAGTCCAACCGATGAAATGCTGGCTGAGGGCTGGAAGCCGCATATTGAGGTATTATCGGACCTCTCTATGCGTCTGGATCGCCCAATACTCTTCACCGAAATCGGCTACCGGAATGTTGACGATGCGGCAGCAAAGCCGTGGCGATGGCCGTCACAGGACGAAATCGGCCGGGTCACGCCGAACAATACCCTTCAAACTCAATTATATACCGTTTTCTTTCATGAGTTATGGGATGAGACCTGGTTCAGTGGGGCCATTCTCTGGAAATGGCACGGAGACCGTGAACAGCGCCGGACTTCACCGCTCGGCTTTACCCCGCAGGGGAAGCCTGCCGAAGAAATTATCCGCCAGTGGTTTAACCGCCAGTAGGTGGGGGGCTATTTGTGCACTGTTCCTGCTGATCTGCCTTCTCGGATGTGATTCTTCGGATCAGGTCCCTGATCCGGCATCTGAACCAATACGCGGGGATGTTATGAGCGTGGAGATTCTGAGGGCATATACCGCGCAGGAGATGAACGAGTTGGCGACAGAATTTGACATTCCATTTTCGTCGCGTTACGGCGCGGCAGTCTATATCATGGAATACATGACCGTGGACATAAATGGAGAACTCATTATCGCCTCCGGTGCCGTTGCTGTACCCCAGCCCGTTCTGGGGGCACTTTCAATGGTTTCGTATCAGCATGGAACGAGGATCCGGCGTTTGGATGTGCCCTCAGGGGGTGCAATTGAACAGATTCTGATTGGGTTGCTCTTTTCTGCGGACGGGTATCTTTCGGTTATGCCGGATCTGCTTGGATTTGGGTCTTCGCCCGGCCTCCATCCTTATCTGATTGCTGACATGTCCGCTTCTGCAATCATTGATCAGTTACGTGCAGTGGTACAGTGGTCTATGACTCAATCCTGGGACACATCCAGAAAAGTATACCTGGCCGGATATTCTTCAGGCGGCTATACCGCCATGGCAGCGCAGCGTACGCTGGAAGCGGACTATAGCGATGAGTTTTCTGTAGTCGCATCCGCTCCCATGGCAGGACCTTATGATTTGAGTGGAACAATGTTTGACTTTATGTTACGCGCAGAGGCACATCCACAGCCGTACTTTCTTCCCTACATTCTATTGAGCTATAACGAGGCATATGATTTATTTGACGAACCGTCGGATTTTCTGAGAAGCCCTTACGATATGACTCTGCCGCCGCTTTTCGATGGAACGCATAGTGGCGCAGATATTAATCATGCCATGCCATCCATTCCCATCCGGATTATCCGGCAGGATGTACTCCAGGCAATTGAAGAGGATTCCAATCATCCGTATCGGCAGCGTTTACGTGAAAATGACCTAACGGACTGGCTCCCAAATTCCCCGACCCGGCTTTATCATTGTGCTGCTGACGAACTGGTTCCCATTGAAAATTCCGAGATCGCATCGAAGAACTTTGGATCTATTGCGACACTGGTAGATCCAAGCCCCCAAAGTGGACACCTAGACTGTGCGCTCATTGCAATTGCAAGTGCGCGGGCGTGGTTCAATTCGATTGCAACAGCGGACGAGTAGTGAAAAGCAGTGAGTTGTACGATACCGTCTTAAGTGAGACAACCAGAACGGCAGACCCGGTGCGATCATGATAGCGGGGACTATATCTATAGTTGATGCTTATATGGTGGGGTTCGATTCGGACAAACCCTGTTTCATTGAGCGACTCTCATTAGAGATTCTGTGAGAGTTACTGGAGCAGGAGTATACCGGAAGCAGTGATCAACTCATTGTTACCCTCCACGATAAGACGGTACACGTAAGATCCTACCGGGAGAGTACTGACCGGGATCAGGATCGAGTGGCGGGTGGCTACCGGCATGGTTTGCGAAGGCACCGCCATGACCTTGCGTCCAATCAGATCGTGCAGTTCAACTGTGACCGCTGCCTGTTCGGGAAGGTCGAAAACAACACTTACATCGCCGGATGAAGGGTTGGGATAATGTCCATGCAGAAAAAATGAGGGCAGGATTTCGTCTGACGCAGCCTGATCTGACGGCGCATGGACGGAGAGTTCAAACTCCATAGATCCCCGCAGTCCATTCGTGTCTTCGGCATGAAAGGTGTAGGTGGTGGTGTCCAAAATCTCCGTGGCGGTTCCATTCAGTACACGTGTGGACGAATCAAAGACCAGTCCCGCCGGAAGGTCAGGAGAGAGGGAATAACTGAATACACCTGATCCGCCCCGGGCTGCAGGCAGCGGTGTCGCCGGGATAGAACTGTTCCGGGTAAATTGAAGAGGATCAATATAGGACTCAAATCCCAGTGATCCCCCGGTTGCTGCGAATCTGTAGATGTGACCATTACTGGCAAGCATATATACTTCTCCCTGATGGTCTATGCCGAACGAAAATGGAGACAGAAACGTGTCCAGCAGCAGCGTGGATTCAACGAGTTTCTCTCCGTCATAAAGCAGTCCCCAAAAGCGACCATCCACATAGTCCCCCAGAACGTACCAACCTGTAAGATCTGGAACGCCGGGCCCCTGATACACATAACCTCCGGTTACCGAGGCGGGGCCGTTTGAGTGATCGTATTCAAAAATGGGCAGGATCAGCCCGTTCTGGTTGCAGTTGGTGCGCGGCCGATAACATTGAGTCCCCTCCATGATCGGCCATCCGTAGTTGCCTCCCTTTTCGATGATGTTCACTTCTTCCATCGCATTCTGCCCCACATCCGCCGCATAGATTACTCCAGTGTTGATGGGGTCAAAGCTGAACCTCCATGGATTCCGAAGCCCCCATGCAAAGATTTCGGGCCGGTTTGTCATTGAACCGGCGAAGGGGTTGTCAGATGGGATAGAATAGGGAATGGTACTCACGTCAATTCTGGAGATGGTTCCCAGAAGTGACTCGGTATTCTGGCCGTGCCCGTACCGGTCTCCTGCCCCCCCGCCATCTCCCAGGGCAATATACAGATAGCCTTCCGGCCCGAACACAATTTGTCCCCCGTTATGATTACTGGCTGGCTGGTTTACTTCCAGAATGATTATTTCGCTATCTGCATCCGCCTGTCCGGGATTATTCGCTATCGTATTAAACCGGGAAACGACGGTCCTCCTCGGATTTGAAGCAGAGTAGTACACAAAAAACTGCCCATTCATATCAAAATCTGGATGGAATGCCAATCCCAGGAGTCCTTCCTCGTTCCCGACCGAGCGGACACGGTTCTGGATATTCAAAAACTGATGCCGATCTGTGACATCCTGTCGGTTTTTGAATGTCCAAATGATCCCCGGCTGCTCCACTACGAAGAGATCCTCTCCAGCGTGCTGCAGGTCTACGGGGCGGCGGAAATCAAGATTGGTAAATGCATGCTCCAAGGTCACCTGAGGCTGACTCCATGCAGCATGCGCAAAAATACAGGACAAAAGGAAGGTATACGTTCGGATCTGTGTTCGCATAAAACTATGTCTCTCGAATAGAGGTGTAAGGACCTGGCTGTTCAGCCTGTTCAAATGCAATCCAGGGCAATTCGTTTCGGTGGAGGCGCAGGAGAATTTTCAGGGGAGATCCGGCGTGGGCGGGGAGGATGGTACCGGTGCGAATTTCTTATCGCTTTGCCGAGTGAACTCAGAAATGCAGATCCGGGAGATCTGTCGGCACAGGTAATACCGGATCATTAAATTATTTAGACAGAGGGGGGATTTTTAGTTGTTATAAACATAATGATACGACGAAAAATCTAACCCCTGGTTGCAGTTCCGGGAACAGCCGGAATAGATTGGGTTACAATAACACCAATAAAACAATCCGGTGATGGAAGTCCTGATCAGTTCACCACATATCGATCAGCGAGCATTTCCGTGCTCTGACATCCCAGCTGTCAATGTGGCAACCGTGCCGCAACGAAGTCCCTTGCGCTACCCCGGCGGTAAAACATGGCTGGTACCGCACATCCGAAGATGGCTTGCGGATAGCGTTGATCTTCTGGTTGAGCCCTTTGCCGGGGGAGGGATCGTCTCCCTTACTGCTGTGATGGAAGGACTGTGTAGACAGGCAATCATGGTGGAGTTGGATCGGGATGTCGCCGCTTTTTGGAGGGCGGTCATGGAAGATACCAGTGCACTCGTGACACGGATTCTCAAGTTTTCTCCTACATGGGATTCCGTTGAGAGGCTCACCCGACAGTCTCCGCGAACTACACTAGACCATGGATTCCGAACACTTGTCCTCAATCGTACAAGAAGAGGAGGAGTGCTCGCAGAAGGTGCCTCACTGGTCAAAAATGGCGAAAATGGGGCTGGAATTTTATCCAGATGGTATCCAGATACACTCGCTCGCAGAATTAACGAGATCGGGGATTTTACGGAGAAACTGCTTTTCCTGGAGGGCGATGGTGCGCGCCTGATGGAGACGATGTGTGATCAACCGGGCGCTGTATTTTTGTATCCGTACGAGAATCCCATACATGCATGCACAATTCGAACCAACAATATGTTAATGCCCGCAGGCAGGGAGACTATGCCGCTTTTGCAAGCTTTGCCTCCCGTTCGGCCTTCCAGTAGTGGGGCAAGAGTGTAGGAAGC
>JAJEFL010000030.1:0-8729 GCA_022820435.1 Rhodothermales bacterium | reverse complement strand
ATGAACCAGCGGCGCATGGACGGGATCGGGATCACATAGCTGTCGCCATGCAGATCAAAGATCCCCTTACGCAGGGCTAAGGCGAATACCTCCTCGGCTTTCTCTGCGCTGAATTCTTCTCGCAGGGATGCGATGACCGTGTCCTTATCGATGGTTCCGTCCGTCTCAACATTCGTCATTGCTCTGGCAATGCACTGGCGCTCTTTTTTGGGTAGCCCCTTCGCCCGGAGTTCATAAAATTTTATTCGTTTCATCTCCCCCAATTCGAGTACCTCCTTCAACTTCGCTGGAGTCATCTCCTGTCCCGTTGCCCGCAGGTGGATGGCCGCAGCCTGTGCATAGGCGGCCACATGCTGCGGCCAGCCATGGGTCTTCTGCATAATCGCCTCAATCCAGGGCGCTGGATCCCCCTTCGCCCGACCATCTAGTTGCAACCAATCCTGAATGACTGCCCGCTCCGCTTCCGGCTTCAGCGGGCCCAGTTCTACATAGCAGTTGTCCTTAAATCTGGACACTCCCAGGCCTTCAAAGGCATCCGCCGTTGCACTCAAGCCGGCGGTGAGCAGCATCACAGGCCTACCCGCAATCTTTCCATTATGGACAGAATCAATGAGGGCACGGGCATCACGTAGCTCCTTGCTCGGCGATGGCGCGAAGTCCCGCGCAAAGTCCTGCGCTTCGTCCATGACGAGCAGTAGTTTCCCTTCTCCACTCTTCAGCACTTCCAGTGGGCTCCGGCTCCGCATGGGCTCTTGTGGTGGAACGGGAAAGGCCTATGCCGGCCCTGATCACGTCAATAATTCCTCCCTTGCTGTGCGTGTCCACGCTTGTTGTGGTCGCTTTGGTCTGGGTCTCCTTTTCCCGCCCCAGCGTGCGAAGCAGTGTATTGGTCTCGCAGAGTTCCGAAGGCCCAATGTCGACGACCTTCCACCTCTGCCCTTCCGCCAGTTCCGCACATTTATAGAGCAGCGCACTCTTACCCGCACCGGGCGCGGCCTGGATCAGAAAGGTGGTTCCTTTTTTGGGATCCTGCCCCGCGAACTCCAGACGTTCCTTGAAATCGGCCAGAATTCCCTTCCGCCCGTGGAAGTACTTGGCTTCGCCCCGGTCTTCTATATTGGGGGATCTGTGATCAGAATCACTCATGAGGTATAGTGGTGTCTATCAATAGGACAGCAAATGACTATGCTGACAATTTGTTCCCCTGTACGCCTGCACTCCCTTCCCCGTCTGGCGCAAACACGCGGCAAGTTATATAAAGTTAGATCACTTTATACTCTTTTCGGTGGATTTTGATGGGGGGTGTGTATTCAGGTGAAGTTGTCCGCCTTGATCGCCCCCATTTCCATTGCTGCTTCGCTGGGGTTGGCTTGAGGATTTTGGTGACAGGACTTGTTATTGTGAGTATCACAGACAAAGCAATCAGTGACTGCTTTCATCGGAATAATCACCCAACACACACCAGAACTGTATATTCTGTTGCACTCTGTACTTGAAACCTACCGTTTAATCTGGTGGTAATCCTTCAAGAATACGCCACACACCCCTATATACTTCACCTTCCTGTTCGCCCAATACCTGTTGCCAGGTTGGTTTATCCATATCACGCAGATGACTCCGTATCTTCGTGAGTGATTGACCTTGATCCAGGAGATGGCCCATACTGTCGGCGAGTTTTACTGCAACTGATCTGGAAACGCCAAGTAACCTCAATGTAATTGCACGGTCGTCATTCACTCCGTAATAGACGCGTGAAGGCAGGTTGCTGAGTGGACGCAATTCCTCCTCGGTCAGTTTGCTTCCAGTAACGGAAAGTAAGGCTCCAAGCCCCCAGGCCGTAGTCTGTATCAGGCTTCCGAATAAATTCTGCGCACACTTCGTCATAGCTTCTGTAGTGACCGGCCCTGCTTTATCGTCATTATCCTCCATGAAATACTCCCGGGCGATTGAAGCAATCGGGGTGCCGTTGACCCAATCCTTGACGATACGGGATAACTTGTCGCCATCTGGGCCTGCCCCTCCTGTAACAGATTTCAGGTTTTCCTTCAACTCAGGAACATCCAACAGAATCCCCATCATATTCTGAAGATCCCGGTTCCCAGAACTGAAAAGTGACTCCGCGTTCCACACACCTATTCCAATACCTTTTTGTTTGGATCCACCTAATACAGTTTGAACACTCTCCAGGGAAAATCCGGTACTGTCAACAAGTTTGACCGGCTGTCCGGGCTCCTGAATATATTGGGCGTAAGAACGTACACCTTCCAGAAAACGATTCACGATGGATGGGGCTTCTGTCCTAAGTTTCCTGAAGCCAAAAGTACTGCGAAGTATCTGCTCTGTTTTGTTGACAAAATCTTCCGGCTGCCCCATTTGCTGATAAGTGTGTGCCAAGTATTGAACAAACGCAGACCATTCAGGCTTTTCTTTGACAATCCCCGTCAGATCACTCAGATGCTCACCGGCCTCAAGAACTAATTCAATCAGAGCAGAATTAAGTTCGCCGGACTGCTGGTTGATGAATTCCCGCAATTTTTTTGCTTTGGTGTCATCTTTAGCGGCAAGTCCCACAACCCCGAGTGTTCCATGAGAGATCCGCCCGGTGCGCCCGGCTATATTCCAGAAATCTTCCGGCGGCATATCTTTTCCGTAGGGGTATTGATGGGAGGCCATCACAACCCCTGAAACCGGGAAATTAACCCCATGGGCTATCGTGGTGGTTGCAACTAGAAAATTGAGTTCGTCCTCCTCAAACAGCCATTCTACAAGAGTGCGCACTTCGTCAGGAAGCCCGGCGTGATGAACCCCAATTCCATAGGAAAGCAAATCAGTCAAAGGAGTCTCATGGCCGAGTTCCAGTTCCAAAAATTTCTGAGCTAGAGAGATGTTTCTGGTTGGTGCTTTCTTATCAAGGCCTACTTTGAGTTGGTCAGCCAAGGACCAGACCCAATCCGGCCGCATATGCATGACGATAACCGGTCCCCGTTGCTGCAATTTTTGAGCGGCGATTACGGCCAGATTGGAAGCATTATTGGATGCTTGACTGTAGGTAGAGGCAATTTCCTGATTGTTCTGGAGATCAAGCAGATCATCCACCACCAGCGTTTGCTCTGACGTGTGGACGGTTTCCATGCGGACCCGATAATCAAAGCTGTTCTTTCGTATTTTCTCCGTTTTTTCGGCTTGAATAATTCCAATCACTCTGTCGTTGGGTTGCCAATCGACGGCCAGACTGATATCCTCGGAACTGTGACCACCCAGCCATTTGGCGACTTCACGAGCGTTCTTTATAAATGGGGTAAGCAGCAGGAATTGAGCATATTGGCATTCGCTATTTATACTGGCCAGTAAAAGTTCAAGATGGAGTCCTCTGGTCGCATTTTGAATATTATGTGCCTCGTCTACGATCACCAAAGTTAACGGGCGCCCGATTTTCGTTTCCCAACCTTGACGCAGCATGAGATTCAGTTTTTCGGGAGTCGTGACAAGAATATCAAACTTGTTTTCGGGATCGTTCTGGCACAAGAGTTCCGATTCTACGTTATCAATTTCCAGTGCCGGGCTAACTTGCTCAACATTGATCCGAAGACTGCCCAAGTCTCTGCGCAACTGCCGGGAAATCTGGTTAACCAGTGCACGCGTCGGCACTAGGTACGCCACCCATCCCCTGTCCATAGAAAACTGATTCAAGGCCTGGAGAATTCGGAATTCGGCAATCATCGTCTTGCCACTTGAAGTGGGTAAGCTGACTACAACCGCACGACGACTTGAACCAAGCAATCCTTTTTCTGCCAGAACACGCCGTTGCGGTGGCAGTACATCAAATATAGCCTTATCCCCCCGACCTCTATCAACAAGGTTCCTGACAAACTGGCTCACACGGGAATTAACGCCCCTCGTAACCGTCCAGATAGAATTCTCGGCCATCTGAGCAGCACTGGCCGCCAGCAGTCTGGCCAACGGTTCTAATTGAATCATCTGTGTTTCCTCGCAGATAGCCAATACCCGGTCAAAACGAGTCTCCAGTAATTCCTGGATTTGATATTCTCCGTCTACAACACCGTCGGTTATGTAATGGGCGAGGATTTCTGCGGCTTTGGCTAGATGATAGAGACCGATCAACTCAAGAGCGGTCGCTTTCGCGTCCGAGATGTCCAGACTCTGCAAATACTCTCTTTCAAATATTAACTGCGCCTTCCGCAAACTGGAGATTCGCTCAATTACGAGGTCACGGTCAGTCCAACCGTCTTTACGGATCAGTCTAAGCCAGACATCGATAACTGTCGCCCAGGTGCGCTCCCCCCAGTCTTGTGACTCAACCGGCAGGTCCGGCCAGGTGTTTTCCCGAAGCCAACAAGCCGCGTCTACGCCCTTATCACCCAGAACCGCGATTGCTCCCGCTTGCAGCAGAAATATACCCGCTTCCAATTCATCATCTGGTCTGGGCAAAGTCCTGAACAGTCGAAACGCATCCGCAGCAACAAGTCTTAACTTTCTTTGATTTTCCTCCTCCTCGTATCCATCAGAAATAAGATCATGCACAGCAATCTCAAGAAGTATTGCCGCTCTCTGTAGCAAGTCATCATCAGCATCAAAAGGAAATTCCAGCAGTTCCTGCGAAACCCGTACATGCTGTGCCTGCTTTAAGGCTCGCTGCCGTAAATCACTCAACTGATCAAGGATATCAAGACTCATTGTTTAGTTCCAGTTATCCGATGGGGAAGGCCATCAACTGTACAGGGAATATAAATTGCAAACAGATGACAAATAATTGGATGGCTCAGGACACTAGCCAGTGTTTGCCCGCTTTGACTCAGATCTGTTTCATCGGGTTGCGTTGAGTATTACGAACGAAAAAAATCACTGATTGTTTTGATCGTAATACTCAGGAGGAAACATATCAGATTTGATTGCGATGGTATCTTCGGGTATGCTGCGTATCTCTATTTTGTACTCGGATGTCTTCCTTCCTGCACGTTCTTTCAGTTCGAGAAAATTCTTGCCATTCCAATCCTCCTTGGCGGTTACCCATGCTTCGTCTTTGATCAGTTCTCGCAAGATATCAAAGTCCGAATTTATTCTCCAGTCCCCCATATAATGGCATCCTGAATCTCGTTCATCTTATCTATGGTCTCGTCAAAGCTGCGGGCATCAATTCCTTGTTCATGGCTTACTTCCGCCTTATTTAGTGTCTGATGCCAGCTTCTCTTTTTATTGTTGCTCTTTGTTTTCATCAAAACTTTTTCTGCTACATAAACTTTTACTCTATCGGGGTCGACAAGTTCTTCGTCCCGATACCCCTCTCTCTCGGCAATTCGCTTTAGATAGGGCTTATCTTGATTAAGCATAATCATTGTGTTCAACTCCTTGATGATATAGTCACTGTGAGTGGTTATGAAAACTCGAATTCCAAGATTTATCAGCCGGGCGAAAAGCCGGGCAACTCGGCGCTGATTTTCAGGATGCAGACTCAATTCCGGTTCGTCTATGATCAGCAGGTCACCTGGTTTTGCAATGTGACGCAAATAAGAACCAAGATCCACCATAGAGCGCACTGCACTTGAACTTTCTGCCATGGTCAGCTTGAGGCGTTTGCGCGAAGGCCTGAAATAAATTGAGTTGTCGCTCCCTGAAATGTATTCACCGCCAATGATATCGGAGAATTCCTCCAGAACCTGAGCATGTTCTTTGACAATGAAACTATTCTCCTTGCGGATATCTGCACCCCTGCGCGTAAAATCCATGTTTGCTTTCACCGGCAAAGCATAATCATTGTAGGATTTAAAAAGCAACTCCATTGGGGCAATATCCTTGTCTGATCGGGCCATTTCCTCAAGTAGCCGATTTCTGGCAAAATCAAGCTCCTTGCTGAATATTGCAACGCCGGTACGCTCCGCGCTAATAATAAAGGGAGTAGGGAAATACTGTCCGAAGATTATTTCGTTAATGACATCCGAGATTTCCTCCTGAATGGTCTCTGTGGGGAGCCCGATTTTTTCAGTTTCCGTCGACAGGAAAACCACTAAATTACGGCCCTCCTTAGGTTTGCTAAATGAGAGGATTTCGTTTTTCCCAAACCGTATTTTTCGTTCGAAAGGAGAGAGTAGGATTGACTCCAAATCTAGTTCCAATTCCGCCTTAAATCGGGCTCCCTCAAAATATTTTGGATTAGACGCGAAGACTCTGGGCAATTGCCGAGTGTATGTCTGGCAGCTCCGTAAAAGAATATTCTTCGCCCCTTTGGCGTGTCTTACAATATCAATCTGTGTTGCACCGTTATTCATGAGATCATTTGTTTCTTGATTAGAAACTTCGGCTCTCATGAATTTCTTCCCGTTAAGTAGAAAACCAAACAGGGCATAAGTCGCATATGTCTTGCCCGTGTTGTTTGATCCACAAATCAAGGTCAGATCACCGAGTTCAAATGCCGCCTTTTTTAGAACACCCAGGTTCTCTATGGTTATTTTCATAATGTTTATTTTTGGAATGTTGAGCGAATTTATTGTGACATGGAAACCTCCTAAACAAACTAAGCAAAATCAACAGGGATTTGCGACATGGTACGATGGCGAAACTGAATGGTTTAATAGATTTGATGGGCTTTGGAAATTTTGGGAGGGGGCTGACGAAAAGAAGGGCACGTTTTGCATTGTTAATCATCTTTTATCAAATCTTTACTTACATGCGCGAAATTGTTTGTCTGGAACTGGATGCCCACATTCGAAACTGCGTCCTGACCGTCATGGATATGGAGCGATAATCGGGGGCGGTGCCGCCGCCTGATCTCGGAATGACTGGAATCATTCGGCTTCAGTTCCCGAATTTGTCCGCGGGATAAATCAATTTATGGCTGAGATTCGTATTTCAGGTCCCGAATCTGCTCACTGTAACATGAGACAGGCCTTTGCTGCCTTTATATTGGTCACTGTGTGCACCCCGGCGACACTCTATGCTCAATATGGACTTCAGTTCGGTGGCTCGGTCGCCGTCAGTGACGGTAAGATACTTGTCGGTGAAGCCAGACAACTCCTTCTTCCAGGCAGTGTCTTTGTGTACGAACTGGCCGAAGACAGTACGTGGAATGAGGTGCAGGTTCTCACGCCCGGTGGAGAAGTTGCCGCAGGCTTTGGCCGAAGCCTTGCCGCCGAACACGCAACGCTGGCAGTCGGTGCCCCGCTCGCAAGTGAGGTGTATCTCTATTCTCGCTCTGAGGATGGTTTCTGGGAATTGTCCGAAATCCTTACCCGGCCCCATGATCAGTTTGGTGCTTCTATAGCACTGAAGGGAGACCGTCTACTGGTAGGCACGGTAGGAGGCACAGACTCGGAAGGTGGTGTATATCTGTATTCTCGTGATGAGCATGGCCTCTGGCAAATGACGCGCAAATTGTCCCACGCCAATGCTTCCAGTGCGGACCAATTTGGCCACACCGTGGCAATCCATGAAGAGGATCTAGTGATTGGTGCTCCAGGGTGGAATCATGGAAGGGGGCGTGTGTTTATCTATTCTTTGGATGGAATGTCTGACTTGTCGGTTCGGGAGATCCAGTTATCTGCCGGTAAAAGCGGTAACCGGTTTGGGAGTCTATTGAATCCGTTGAGGATTTTCTAGCCATTGGTGCACCCGGTCACCATGGGGGTCGCGTCATACTCTTTTCCCGGGATGACAGGAATGAATGGTGGGAGGTCCATACCGTTACCCCGCCGGATGCGACGCAGGATCAGCGATTTGGAGAACAATGGCAGTCCATGATTTCCAATTATAGATTTCGGCTGCCCGCTATAACGAACGTCGCGGAGGTGTGTATTACCTGGGGCTTTCTCAGATGGAATTATCGGATGTGCTCAATCCGGATGCTTTGCAGTTTCGCAGTGAATTCGGAGCAGGCCTGGCTGCGGGGAATGGACTTGTTGCAGTGGGGCACGATAATTATGAAGGGGCGGTTTTTCCGGTTCAGGTTACGGGGGAAGGGATTCATATGGATGAGGTCATCTTTAATACTGCCAGTAAAATTGCGTCTATAACTGGAAAGGTTACCGAGTGTGAGCATGGAGCCGCCGGGATGTTTCCGTGTGCAGAGGTGGATATAATCTCATTCCTGACCCGGCAGGAGATTGGGGCCCGGCGCGGGATTCAGGTCAATGATGTATAGGGCTGGGAAGACCCTGAAACCAGACGTGAGTATGCACTGGTCGGGCGTACAGATGGACCTCATTCATTGATTTGTGTCTAGCGGGTCTCCCATCGTCCACTGAGGAAGAGGTGTATGTCTTTACTCTCTTGGAGCAGATGGGTTGTTCTGGCAAAGAGGCGGTTGCGTTCACCAAATCCTTATTCAACATGTTGTCTACCCCTATTCTTGAGCAAATCAAGTCCAGTCATATGCAATTGGAAGCAAAGATGGATGCGCAGAAAAGTAGCCTGGAGGCAAAGATGGATGCACAGAATAGCAGGCTGAAGGCGGAAATGAGCCATTTACGTTGGTTTATTGGAATCGTATTTGCCGTACTTGGGGGCGTGCTGGCAACGGTCGTTGCTCTGGTTGCGGGATAACCTCAGCGTGATTCTCGTGCATTGTTGGACGCGGTGTGCTTGGGGCCTGCTGTGGGACCGAATGAACGACAGTTCTCGTGTCTTCCGACACCATGTGAAATCGGGGAAGTTCTAGAAATATCAGACGATTCTGTTTGGTTCCGACTGGAGCAATAAATCAATTTTCGGATGGATAC
>JAJEFL010000005.1:0-37195 GCA_022820435.1 Rhodothermales bacterium | reverse complement strand
GGAGATCAAAATCATTCCTGATGACCGGGTGGAGGGGGAGGAGGCGTTCACGGTGAGTTTGTCGAATCCGACCAGTGCGGTGATCATTGCGCGGGGGACGGGTACGGGGACGATTTTGGACAGATCGCCGGGCGCAATGCTTCGGGTGGAGGATGCGCAGGTGCAGGCAGAGGCGGGGGCGGTGCAGTTCCGGGTATCGCTGTCGCATCCGCAGCGCAGGATGGTGACGGCCGCCTACCGGACCGGCGACGGGACGGCCAGAGCCGGCGAAGATTATGAGGCGACTTCCGGCATGGTAACCCTGGCCCCGGGAACCACCGAAGCCCGGATAGCGGTGCGGCTTCTGAAGGAGGATCTGGATTGGGAGGAAGAGACGTTCACGGTGCACCTGGAGTCTGCAAAGCATGCCGGGATTGAGAAGGCGGTGGGGGTGGCCACAATTCAGGAATCTGCAATGGCGGGTAAAAAAGTTCTGGGCGCATATGCGGCGCGGTTTGTGCGGACGGCATCGGTGCAGGTGGTGGATGCGCTTGGGGGGCGGTTCCGCCGGGCCGCAGACGGGGCCGTGTGCGCCGCGGCAGAGCGTGCAGAGATGGCACAGCTCTGGTACTCGGCTTCTTCGTGGGATCCGTCATTCGGTGAACTATTGGCGGGTTGCCGCATGTCGCAGAGCCTGCCCCTGTCCAGGGGATCGCTTGGCGTATGGGGACAGGGTGCATTCCGGCAGTTCAATGGACAGGGCGAGGAAGCATTAATGCTCCGCGGGGAGGTGACGACCGGGATATTGGGAGCGGACTATCAAAGACAAAAAATGGGGGGGGGTAGTTGGCTAGTGGGAATACTTCTTGCGCACAGCCGGGGGCACGGGTCGTTTGAGATGAAAGAGGTATCGGGAGAGATCACATCCGCATTGACGGGGATCTATCCGTATGTGTCGTATACGCGTACAGGATGGGAGGTATGGGCAAGTGCAGGCGCTGGACGCGGCCGTGCGGAAAGGGTGGAACTGGAAGGAGACCTGACTTCCCGCTTCGGGGCACTGGGCATGCGGGGAACGCTGATTTCCGGGGGCACCCATCGACTCCGTTACCACAGCGATATTCTGGTGACGGATGCCGAGATCAAGGAGCACGACATCACGGCCGAGGTGTACCGGATCCGTGCCGGTCTGGAAGCGAGTACACAGATTACCGGCGGAATCCGTCCCTATGTGGAGGCAAATGTGCGGCAGGATGGCGGGAGTACGGAAACGGGTACGGGGCTGGAACTAGGGGGCGGTGTGCGGTTTGCAAACCCGGTGTGGCACTTGCGGGGGGAGGTGCGCACGCAGGGGCTGGTGATGCATACCGCAGACGGATTTACCGAATGGGGATTGTCAGGATCGCTGCAGGTGGGCCGTGCGGCGGAAGGCCTGATGATGCGCCTGCGTCCATCGTGGGGACGCGGACAGGGGATGTCCATGTACCGGCAGCAGACGATCCTGGATGCCGCGCCGATGGGAGAGAACGGGTATCGGACGGAACTGGAACTGGGGTACGGGATTCCGTGGAAAGAAGGGTCGGCGCGGCCATTGATGGGAATGACCCAGTTGCCGCAGGGGAGGATGTACCGGCTGGGCGGCGAACTGCGTCCACGGGAGCGGCTGTCCTTCTCGGTCTTTGGGTTGGCGCATGGACATGAAGCCGTACCGGGGGATATCGGCGTGAATGTCCAGGGAACGCTCCAGTATTAGACGGATGTATCAGGAGATTTTTGAGTAGTCTGAATTCCCATCCTATCATCTTCGGTCACCTACAAGTGTCTAGCGACAGCATTTTTTTCTCTCGGTGACACTCCGCGTATTTGATGTGGCTGGCCGGCTGGTGCGTAAACTGGTTGATCAACATAGGCCCAGTGGAAAACACACCGTTCGGTTTCACACAGATGGTCTTCCGGGCGGAACATATCTCTGCGAGTTACGCGCGGGTCATCAGGTCACCTCACGAAGGATGGTTTTACTGCGGTAAGAGTTACGCCAGGCAATAAATCCTGCGGTTGCAAGCCCCAGATATAAGATATACAGAAGAAGTGTGAGATAGAGTTCCGTGACGAAGTACAGCCCAACATAAATTATATCGGTGACGATCCAGATCACCCAGCTTTCTAGAATCTTCCGGGCCGCCATCCAACTGGCGATCACGCTCAGCGTGGTCGTAAGGCTCTCAAGGATCGGATAGTCAGATGCGGTGATGTATTTGAGGGCCAGGGCAAGTCCGGCGGTTCCTGTGGTCGTGAGGATCAGCAGGATA
The DNA here is from genome assembly GCA_022820435.1 of Rhodothermales bacterium. GTDB lineage: Bacteria > Bacteroidota > Rhodothermia > Rhodothermales > Bin80 > Bin80. The sequence continues at coordinate 34,907 of JAJEFL010000005.1, read as the reverse complement.
ATCCCTGTCTTATATTGTAGACGGGATACATTCAATTCTCCACCCTCCGGTCCGCCGGTTCGCCAGGATCTCCATCCATAGATTGAGATGACAACAAATAGCCCCTGCAGGAGCATGGTGGTATAGAGGCGGGAATCAAAGAATATAACCCCGAAAAGGATGCTGCTGAGAATGGCAGTCGGCCAGGTCCAGATATTTTGCCGGACATTCAGCCAGACACACAGGATACCGATCAGGACCGCAACAGCCTCAAGCAGCATATCCAGATTCATGGAATTCGGATGACATAGGCTTCTCCGGTACCGGATCCTCCCGCTGCGCCGATGAGGGCGGTATTCTCGTACAGATCGATGGAACTGCCAAAGGCGGCCTCACCAATGTCAATGATGCCCTGATAGCGCCACACATCATCGCGGCGGGCATAGATGTACACCACTCGGTCAACGTTAAAATCCAGACGTAACTGTTCATCATAGCCAACCACCAGTGCGCGGTCATTGTAAAGCGCCACCTCGGTGCCGAAGGCACCTTTCCGGTAGGGGGTCGGGGGCCCTAATGTAGCAGTTTTCCGCCAGACTCCGGTGGAGTCCCGTGCGAACAGGGTTGCCTGACCGGATTCATATGAACCTGCTTTCGACTGCCCGACAAGTAACTCATTCTCATATAAATCCAGCGAGATATAAAAATCTTCAATCCCCTCCAGTTGCGCAGTTTCCGCCCAGACCCCGTCTGTATCCAATTCAAATAGATATACGGATCCCGCCCGCCGACTGAAATACGCACTGCTTGCTACGGCTAGAACGTCCCCATAGAGGGCTGCATTTCCACCAAAAACGCCGCTTTGTGTGTTTCTGGAAACGGTGAACTGATGCTCAAGTCGCCAATATTCAGGGTCTTTTTTGTAGAGATAGGCGGTGCCATCCTTTTGGCTGCCCGGTGTTGGATCGCCGGCAGTGGTAAACAGTACACGGTTGTGATGAACTGCAACGGCCGCCCCTATCGCCCCCTCGCCAGTCCGGTGTCCGCCACCGGTTAGGCGCGCAGTCTGATTCCATTCGCCGGCATCATTTTCCTCATAGACATAGATCGCATTGGAGCGCTCGGTTGCAAAGTATTCCTGACTGGTCGCAACAAGTGCCACATTGCCCTGGATGGTCACTTTTCGTCCGAACGTAAGCCCAGGCTCACAGTCTCGGGCGACCAGTCGCGCAGTTTTCTCCCAAACTTTGGTAGAATCGGTCAATTCAAAGATGTAGGCGGCCCCTCCGCCATCCCCGCAGGATGGCTCTCCGCTGGCCCCGACAATGGCACGCCGTCCATCCAGTGCAACCGATGTGCCAAAGTAATTCCCGCTGGTCGTGTCGGCATGGGGCAGCTTTGTAATCTGCCCCTGTACGCAGAATGTGAGACCGAACCCCCAGATCAGCCCCGCAGCGAATGGCCAGAATGTGCTCACACAGAAAAATTTCATTCGGCGGATTCCATGAGTGCCTCCCAGTTCGTATACAACTCTTCCAGTTCCGCCTTAATTGCGGCATAGGTCTGGGCGGCTTTTTGGGAGCGTACAGGATCGGAATAGGTATCTGGATCGGCTAATATTTTTTCTGCGGCAAGTTTTCGTGCTTCGGCCTTTGCAATGGCTGCCTCTGCTTCGTCGCAGAGCCATTTTCGCTGATGTGGGGTCAGTTCATCCGGCTCCAGTTGGCCATTTCGTTTCGCCTCCCGGTAGGCCCGGTTACGTGCTTCCGCTTCGCGGCGCTTTTCTTCTTTCGTTTTAGGGCCGCCGGACCGGGATCGGGCTTTGTGGGCGGACGTTCGGGGGGCCGGGCGAGCCTGTCTGGCCTGCTGGAGCGAGCCATGATCCAGGGCCCACTGATACTCCGAATAGGTGCCCTCATAGGTGCGTACACCCTGATGTCCGACATGCCAGATTACATTGGCTACATGGTCAAGGAAGTGCCGGTCATGGCTGACCACCACAAACGTGCCATCATACTGGCGGAGCGCCTCAATAAGTACTTTGATGGACTGGATGTCGAGGTGATTGGTTGGCTCGTCCAGAATCAGAAAATTCGCCGGGTTCACGAGGGTTCGGGCGAGGGCCAAACGACTCTTTTCGCCTCCGGAAAGTGCACGGACCGGCTTAAATACATCGTCTCCCGTGAAGAGAAATGCCCCCAGCAGGGTACGCAGATAAACCTCATTACGTCCGATTGCTTCCCGGTTCAGAGATTCCAGTACGGTATCAGATTCGCTTAGCGTGTCGGCCTGATGCTGTGCAAAGAAGCGTGTACTCACATTATGCCCCTCCTTGCGTTCCCCCTGAATGGGCTCGCCTCCGAAGAGGATTCGCGCCAGCGTGGATTTGCCTGCCCCGTTTTTACCGATGAGTGCAATCTTTTGGCCGCGACTGATTTGCAGTGGGCCGGCCCGGTTGAATACGCGTACCGCCGGGGCATCCGCGCGGGTATAGATCTTGGAGAATTCGGTGAGCGACAGAACTGTCCGACCGGACGGCCTGGGGGAGGGGAACCGGATTCGGATCTGTGCATCCGGCGATTCCGGGGGTGGGAGGCGCTCCAGTTTCTCCAGATGCTTGATACGGCTTTGAACTTGTCGCGCCTTGGAAGCCTTGTATCGGAAGCGGGCAATAAATCGCTCGGACTGATGGATTTCGCGCTGCTGGTTTTCGTAGGCTGCCTGCTCCAGTACCCGCCGCTTTTCCCGCTCTACCAGAAAAAAGTCATAGTTCCCCGCATATTCGTCAACCCGCCCCCGGTATAGATGAGCAACCGTATCAATCATCCGGTTCAGAAAGTACCGGTCATGGGATACCAGGATCACCGTGCCGGGGTAGTTTTTCAGGTAGGTTTCCAGCCAGTCAATACTGAGAATATCCAGATGATTGGTGGGCTCATCCAGAAGCAGTACATCCGGGTTTTGCAGCAGAATACGCGCAAGTGCCACCCGCATCCGATATCCTCCGGAAAGCGTCTCCATGGGGCGGGGCATGTCATCGGCGGTAAATCCCAGTCCTTCCAGAACTGCTTCTGCACGTGCCTGTGCGGAGTGTGCTTCCTGAACGGCCAGGTGCTCATGGATACGGCCCAGTTCGAGCAGAATTTTTTCCTGATTGGCATCCGGATTTTCAAGTGCAAGGGTCAATTTGTCTTCCCGTTCCTGAAGTGCTCCGAGAGCTTCAAATGCAGTCAGGGTTTCTTCTATAACCGATCGGTTGGTGCTGCTTTCCTGCACATCCTGCGCCAGATAGCCGACGGAGCCGGAGTGGGCAATCTCGCCGCCATCAGGTTCCAACTGTCCACCAATCACCCGTAACAGCGTGGTTTTTCCTGCGCCATTGGGACCAATCAGTCCAATCCGCTTCCCGCCGCCAACCGTCCAGGTGAGTCCTTTCAGGATCGGGTTCCCTCCAAGTGTAACCGCAATGTTTTGTAGCTGAATCAAGGTTCTAAATCAGTATGCGTTACGATGGACAAACCCTTTCCAGACCGTCAGGAGCATAATCTTCACGTCCAGAAGCAGTGACCAGTTTTGGATATAGTAGAGATCATACTGGATCCGTTTTTCCAGGGATGTGTTTCCGCGCCACCCATTGACCTGTGCCCATCCGGTAATGCCAGCTTTCATTTTATGACGAAGCATGTAGCGCGGGATGCGATCCTTAAAATCCTTGATGAATACCGGTCGTTCCGGTCGTGGTCCGACCACAGACATATCTCCTTTGAGTACATTGATGAACTGCGGTAATTCATCAAGCGATGTGCGCCGGAGGATTCTGCCGATAGGGGTTGCCCGGTTTTCGTCTTTCTTTGCCCAGACTGCCCCCGATTCCTTTTCTGCGGTAACCGGCATGGAGCGAAATTTCAGCATCTGAAAGCATTTACCATTGAGTCCCATGCGTTCCTGCCGGTAAAGAATCGGTCCCCTGGAAGACAGGCGCACCAGCAGCGCAAGAATGAGCAGCAGCGGGGACAGGAGGATCAGTACGACCAGTGAAAAGCCCACATCCAGGCTCCGTTTCACAAATCGCCGAAAGTCCATCGGGGCCTCGTCAATGATGTGCAGAACCGGAAGCCCGTCTACATCGGTGATCCGGCTGTTGATGATGTCATGTTGCAGGAGGTCGGGGACGAGGCAGACATGGACCAGACGGGTAGAAAGCGAACTGATGAGCTGTTCAATCTTACCGACCGCATGGAGGGGGAGCGCAATGTATACATAATGAATCGGCTTGTCTGCCGAATCCAGAAGCGGAAGCACCTCATCAACCCTGCCCAGAACATCTGACTCATCGGTTTTGTGATCGTCCAAAAATCCAATCACCTGAAACCCCATCCACGGATACAATTCAAAGGATTTTTCCAGACGCCGCCCCGCATGCCCGGCACCAATAATCAGCACACGGCGCAGATTGCGTCCACGCCTGCGGGCATTACGTACATAAAAATAGATGCAGAGCCGCAATCCCAGCATGGAGAGCGGGGTGAGTGCGGCAAAGAGCAGGATTGTCAGACGTGAGACATTAAAATCACGATAAAAGGACAGAAATGCCATGGAGACGATCAGGGCCAGCCCGACAGATTTTGCAACGCTGCGAATCAGACTGGTCCAGCGCTGTGCCCGGTCGGGTACATACAGGCCGGATGCCCAGAATGTGAGCGCGGCAGAGATCAGAATCCACGGGAAGAAGGTCAGATATCTGCCTAGCGGTTCCCATTGCGGCAGGGGGATCGGCCATAGGGCAAATACTTCAAAACGGAGGTAGTAGGCCGCAATCCAGGCGCTTCCTATAAGGAGCATATCCGCAAAGAATAGCAATTGCTGGTAAAATCTGCTCTGTTCCTGCAGCATGACTGAGTTTAGATCGGATGAGTTGGTCGTCAGGTGACATCAAGGATTAAAAAGATGCCACAAGCTGCCTTGTCGCATTCAGGAGTACATTCGCCCCGTTCACGCAGTCCTCCCAGCACGTATACTCCCGCGAAGAGTGGCTGAATCCTCCTGCCGAAGGGACAAAAATCAAGCCGGAACGGCAAAGCCGCGCCATAGACTGTGCATCATGCCCGGCTAGTGAGGGCAGATGCCGGCTGCTTAATCCAAGTGCAGACACCCCCGCCTCAAACGCTTCAATGACCGTGGGGTGCATTCTGCGTTCCGTCACGGATTCAAGGTGCTGGAAGTCTATGCCCAGATGAAACCTCTTGGCAGAACGCTCTGCCGCCTCACTCAATGCATGTTGCAGTTCTTCTGCACGCTCCGCGTCTTCTGTACGCAGCTCCATAAATACAGTGACCTGATCTGCGACAATATTAAAGGTGCCCGGTGAAAAATCCATCCGTCCCACGGTCGCAGCGCAATCAGGGAACTGCCCGGTGACCGTTTCCTGGACCATCAGACAAAATTTACTGGCCCCCAGCGCTGCATCATGTCGCTCACTCATCGGAGTGGTTCCGGCGTGGTTGGCCTGCCCGCTGAAGGTGACAAGGTACATATGGATTCCGACCATCCCGGTTACGATCCCGATATCCGTCCGGCTCTTCTCCAGCCGGGTTCCCTGCTCAATATGAAGTTCAAGATAGGCACACAGATCCTCTGCATTCCGTTTTGCAGACAGGATCCCCGAAATGCTCAGCCCTGCCCTCTGCAGAACTCTCTGAAAAGTTTCCAGATCTCCGCGGGGATTCGTAAGATCTTTTCGTGTCAACTGCCCGGATATGGCGCGGCTTCCCATCAGCGACACCCAGGTTCCCTCTTCATCGGTAAAGTCCATCACCTCAAACGGGCGGTCCAGACCATGCTCACGCAGAACCTGGAGCACTTCAAATGCCGCGGCCACCCCTAAGGTCCCATCAAATCGTCCGCCATCTTTTACGGAGTCCAGATGGGATCCCAGCATCAGTACGGGTCTGGTTTGCATGGAAGGGTAGTGGCAGGCGGAAAGGTTGCCTGCAAGATCACTTCTCGACGTAAATCCCCGCTGCCAGATCATGTTCTGGAAGGTTTCCCGCGCAGCCAGATGTGCTTTGCTCAGTGCAGGCCGGTTCAAGCCGCCGTCCGGTGTCACTCCATCCCGCGTCAGCCGCTGAAAATCCTCCCGAAATCTAGCCTCGTTGATGTGCAGGCTGTCTGCTAAGGTCACCATGTTCTGAATTTATGCGTTCCCAGGTGGAGAAATGTAAGAGATCTGGTTCAAACGTGATCAGAGAAAATCCAGTGCTTCAGACTAGGTCTGCCGATAACGAGATATCAATGGCCTGTACCGAGTGCGTGAGTGCACCGCAGGAGAGGTAGTCCACACCGGTTGCCGCCATGAAGGGTGCCGATTCCAGTGTGACACCGCCGGTTGCCTCGGTGGTGATGCGCCCCGCAATGCAGTCCACGGCCTGTTTCAGGCGCGTGCAGTCGTAGGAGCCGTCAGGTCGGGAGCTTGTCATATTATCCAGAAGGAGTACATCGATCAGTGACGCAACCGACAGGGCATCGGTGACTTCTTCCATCGTACGGGCCTCCACATCAATCCGGCAGCCGGGCAATTGATTTGCGGCACGTTCCACTGATTCCGCAAGTCCACCGACGATGGCAATGTGATTGTCCTTGATCAGGATCCGGTCAAATAATCCGATCCGATGGTTCGTGCCACCCCCTAGAAGGACGGACCATTTATCCAGGATTCGCAGCCCGGGCACGGTCTTTCTGGTATCACGGATTTGTACGGGATAATCTTTTACACTGGCAACCATTCTGGCGGTGGCAGTGGCAATCCCGCTCATGCGCTGCAGCAGGTTTAATGCCAGGCGTTCTGCGGCCAGAATCGAATGCAGGGGGCCAAGGACCATACCAAGAAAGGAATTTTCCTGCACGGGATCCCCATCGTTTACAAACCAGTGGCAAAAGAGGGAGGGATTCACCAGATAAAATACCTGTCTGGCGGCGGTAAGGCCTGCAGCTATGCCGCTTTCGCGCATGTAGAGTTTTGCTATGCCGAGGTAATGTTCAGACACAAGGGCTCGGGAGGTGATATCTCCTGTGCCGATATCTTCCTCCAGAGCGCTCTGGAGGATTTGATCCAGTTGATCAGGCACCAGATATTCGGGGAATGGCACACCGTCATACATGGGAGTTTTCAGGCAGTGACACGGAACTCCCCAATGCGGTCAAGCCGCTCCACACGTTGACTCAGCAAGGTATCTTTCGGCAGTTGTGTGAGATCTTTCAGTGTATCACAGATCGCCTGGCCAACCAGATCATAGGTTGCATTCGGGTCATGGTGTGCTCCCCCCAGGGGTTCCTGAATGATCTGATCCACAATACCGATCCCGGTAAGGTCGGCTGCCGAGAGTTTCAGGGCCCGTGCGGCCTCCTCCTTATAGTCCCAGGATCGCCACAGGATGGAGGAGCAGCTTTCCGGAGAAATGACCGAGTACCAGGCATTTTCCAGCATCAGCATCTGATCCCCGACACCAATCCCGAGTGCCCCTCCCGATGCCCCTTCTCCAATCACAACCACAATGATCGGAATCGGGAGCCGTGCCATCACAAACAGGTTACGGGCGATGGCTTCCGCCTGTCCCCGCTCTTCGGCTTCCATGCCGGGATAGGCACCGGGGGTATCCAGGAGGCAGATGATGGGTTTGCCAAATTTGGCGGCCAGTTCCATGTGCCGTCGTGCTTTGCGGTATCCCTCGGGATTGGGCATCCCGAAACGTCGATACCGGCGAGTTTTTGTGTCCCGTCCTTTCTGGTGTCCCAGGATCAGCACCGTATGGTCACGGTATCCATATTGGCTGCCGCGCAGCGCGGCAAAGCCGCTCACGATGGCGGGATCATCTCCATAGCACCGGTCTCCGTGTAATTCCACAAACCCTTCGGTAAGCGCATGGATATAGTCGTTTGTATAGGGTCTCAGTGGATGCCGGGCAATCTGGACCCGCTGCCAGCGGGTCAGACTTCCATAGATGGACTTACGGAGGTCTTCAATCCGGAGGGAGAGTGCATTGATTTCCGTGGAAAGGTCCACATCAGGGGCATCAATCTGGCGCAGTTCATCCAGTTTATTCTCCAACTCGAAGATTGGTTTTTCAAAGTCCAGCAGAAATTTATCCGTTTTTCTGGTCATATTTCATGGAATGCGGGGGAGCGTGTCAACAAGTGCAGGGGGAGTCGGTTCCTACGCGGAACTGCGCAGTGCTCGTGCGGCGATCAGCCAGTCCATTACGGCAGATTGATTCCGTACATAGTACCAGTATGCCTGCTCAATTTCTTCGGGCGGGCGTTTGAGGCGGGGCCCTAGTATTTCGCTGGCCGCAAAGACCCCGGCTTGCAGCTGCCATTCCGGTGCGGGGACGAACTCATCCCGCTCATCAATGCCAATCAGGGACCGTTTGCCCAGCAGCACCGCCCCCCATTGACGGGTGCGTTCAGATCTGCGCGCCCATCTGGAATGTGGCCCTGCAAGTTTGGCGATCAGCAGTACACCGGGATGAATGAATGCGCCCGCAAGGGCAGCAGCGATATCAGAGACGCGGCGGGCGGTGTGGGACCGCAGTGCGCCGATGACCTCTTCGGCTTCCAGCAGCAGCCGGTTCCCCAGGTTTTCGATGGAGGCTTTGCCGATCAGATGATCCTGTTTTTCGGCCAGAATATAGGTATGTACGGGGGTGCCGGCAAGTTTTTGCATGAGTGCAAAAATTTCTTTGTTGGTCAGGCTGGAGGATACAAAGATGACGGATTCAATATCATGGACGCGTGCGATATCCCGGAGTTGATCATAGGTGCCCAGACGGGGGAGGTTGGAAGGACCGCCGCGGTTTTGATTACGGGTTACACGACCGACGAGCATGTGTTTTGACAACTGCTGCGGGGCCAGTACATTCGTATCCTGAAGACTGCCGACGACCAGTGTCCGTTTGCCCAGTTGCTTACGGGCCTTCGGAAGCAGGCGTATGGCGGAGAGAAACAATAAACAGGCGGGCAGGCATGCGATCACAACGATACGCGAAAATGCAATCTGCTTAACAAAAAATGAGAGCGCTGCGAGCACGGTCACGGCAATCAGGGATCCTAGAAACACCAGCCCCAGGCGTGCACCATGCCCCCGGTAGCCGTTCCATGCCGCAATGACGAGCGTAACAATGGCTGCAAAGAGAGGGGCCAGTCCCCAGTAAAAGACAGGGGGAAACTGCAATCCAGTCTGAAATGACCGGAAGAGTCCGAGTGCCGTCATGACCCCAAAGCAGATCACCAGATCACGTGCAGCGGGGTGGCGTAATGCATTGTTCAGAATCGTCAGGGATCCGCGCGCAATGACGGCTAGATGCAGAATCCACAAAAAGATTTTTGGGTACTCTTCACTCAGATGCTTCTGCGCGAATCGGACCATTGCTCCGTAGAAGAGGCGTACGTACCGGAGGTCACCTTTTTTGGTGCTCTCTCCTTTGTAATGTATGATTTGGGTATCAGGAGTATAATAGATCAGCCAGCCGGCTTTCTGGATTCGGTAACAAAGATCCAGGTCCTCTCCGTACATAAAAAAGTCTTCATCAAAAAGACCGGCTTTGCCTCGCCCGGTATCGGCCTCTTCAGTACCAGTCAGTGCCGCATTGCGCAGGAACATACAGGAGCCGCTCAGTGCATCCACCGTGGTGGTCCGATGCTCGGACAGAAAGGTAAGGTTGTAGCGTCCGAAGGTTTTGCTGCGCGGGAAGATTCGGCTCAGCCCGGTCATCCGATAAAAGGCAACCGCGGGGGTCGGGAAGGATCTGCGGCTCTCCAGTGCAAAGGTTCCGTCAGGATTCAGGATTCGACATCCCACCGCCCCGGCATCTGGATGGGTGTCCATGAAGTCGATCAGGACCTGGATCGTTTCCTCTTCCACAATCGTATCCGGGTTTAGAATGAATAAATATTTTCCCGCTGCCCGACGCATGCCCTGATTGTTGGCGGCCGAAAACCCGATGTTGGAGCGATTCGCAATCACGGTGATATCTGGAAATTCCTCGGCCAGCATCCCCACGGAGCCATCCACGGAATTATTATCCACTACGATCACCTCCGATGGAATACCGCTCAAGGATCGTGCAACACTGCGAAGGGATTGACGCAACAAGTCCCTTACGTTATAATTAACGATGACAACGGATACCTTCAGGAACTCGGAGGGTTTATCGGCAGACACGGGCGGGCCCTTCAATAGCGATCAAATATGCTCCAGAAACTAGTTTCCGGCAGATTGGGTTCAGGTAAAGATATGCAGGTTGGATCATAATCGGCAAAATTTGGAATAAAGCAGGTGGCGGTGCGCAGTGTTACGCATCTTCAGATCGAAATGTGATTCAGCGCCTCGAATGGGGAAAGTGGAAAATTTCATTGCTAAATGTTCTGTAATCGGCTCTGACATATTTTGGAGTAAAGGCAATTTACCGTGATATCCTCGTTTGCGCAGTTGATGATGTGCAGAATTTTCCTTACAGGTTTTATGGGGTGCGGCAAGAGCACCATTGGAGCAGAGTTAGCGAAGCAACTTTCTCTGGAGTTCATTGATCTGGATGATCGCATTGTTGATCGGGCCGGAATGTCGGTAGAACAAATTTTCAGGGAGCAGGGGGAAGAAGCGTTTCGGGAACGGGAGTCCAAAGCGTTAATGTCCCTGCCAGGCGGCATTGTTTGTGCCCTGGGGGGCGGCACTCTGATGAGAGAGGCGAATCTATCCTGGGCACTGTGGAAATCCTGGATCATTTATATCCGGGTCGGAGCAGCGGAATTGGTGCGCAGACTTCAGGCGGACGCGACGGTTCGACCGTTATTGCTGGATCGTAACGGGGAGCCACTCTCGCAGGTTCAGATGGAGATGCGAATCCGTGATCTGGTAAGACAGCGTGAGCCGATCTATAATCAGGCACACCGGATCCTTGATCTTGGCGGGGTAACGCCGGAGTTTGCAGCAGCAAGATGCCGGGATGCTTATCGAAGTCGAAAGGTTTGACGGTGATATGTACTTGGTCCGAGTTTCTGAAGGGCGGTGTAATGCGCCTTGGTGGGATAGCCAACGTTACGGTCCCATCCGTATTCAGGATGTTTGGCGTGAAGTTGTCGCATCAAATGATCCCGGGTCACCTTTGCAACAATGGATGCAGCGCCGATGGAATGGCTCCGCTGATCTCCTTTTATGAGTGCGAGTTGCGGGCAGGGTGCGTTGGGCAGCGTTCGATTGCCATCCACTAGAAGGGCCTGCGGTTTGCCATTCAATGCATCGACAGCCCGCTGCATGGCAAGCAGTGAGGCTTCAATGATGTTCAGTTTGTCAATTTCGTCCGGGCTTGCATATCCGATCCCGATGTCTGTGGCGGCCTCACGGATTTTAGTCATGGCATCTTCACGCGCCTGTTTGCGCAGCAGTTTGCTATCGTGAACGCCATCAACGATTACACCGGGAGCAAATACCACGGCGGCGGCGACGACGGGGCCGGCTAGTGCGCCGCGCCCCACTTCATCAATCCCCGCAACACGGGTCAATTTCCGATTCCATAAAAGTGTTTCGTATCTTAGCATGGTACATGGACGGGAACAGGAGGGTACGGTGTGTGGTAATACCTCCCGGCAGTGGTTATCTCTTACGCGCACGGTGATTCGTCGGTGCGCATTTTTCACACCTAAAACGCATTTCTGTGCGGCAGTGATGCCAAAACGGCGGGTTGCGGCTTCAAAATTGAGGTCGCCCGGGCAGCCCTTCAAGGGGATGCTTGAAATTATTGGAGACCGCAAGTTCGGTTTTATTCGGGAATTGCGGTCAGGGATGCCGAAAAATGACGGGGATCCATTTTGTCCACCGTCAATCATCAACCGGTACCGGTTACGGGACGGTGTCGTTCTGGAGGGGCTTCTGCGTCCCGGCAAGAAAGGGGATATGCAGGTCTCCCGTCTGACCAGTGTGATGAATATTTCGCCGGATGCATGGTCACGCATGCACGAGTTTGAGGAGGGGCGGATTGTTTATCCCGACACGAAGCTTAATCTGGTTAAAACCCCGAATGACATTACGATGCGGGTGGTAGATCTTGCGTGTCCGATCGGGAAAGGGCAGCGGGCCTTGATTGTGGCTCCGCCTCGAACCGGGAAAACGTTAATCCTCAAGGAGATTGCGGCATCATTGACACAGAATCATCCCGATATTCATCTGGTTGCCCTTTTGGTGGATGAGCGCCCGGAAGAGGTGACGGATTTTCGACGCAATACCAAAGCGACGGTCTTTGCGAGTTCCAGTGATCAGGAAGAGTTCAATCATGTGCGTGTATCGGTATTGGCATTTGAGTATGCAAAGCGACTGGTTGAATTAGGGGACGATGTGGTTCTTCTTCTGGATTCACTTACACGGCTTGGTCGTACGTTCAATCTTTGGGGGGAAGGCACAGGGCGGACCATGTCAGGGGGGCTGGATTCCGGGGCCATGCGGGTTCCGCGGCGGTTATTCGGGAGTGCCCGGAACATTGAAGACGGGGGATCTCTGACCTTGATTGCGACGGCCTTAATTGAAACGGGCAGCCGCATGGATGAGGTAATCTTTGAGGAGTTCAAAGGCACCGGGAATGCGGAGATTGTTCTGGACAGGGAGATGGCGCATCGCCGCGTATGGCCTGCGATCAATCTCAGAAAATCACGGACCCGGAACGAGGATCTGCTGTTGGGGGATGTGGCGGACAAGCATGGCCGGCTGTTTCAGGTGCTGAACAGCCGCCGCCCCATGGAGGCCATGCAGGCGCTTACCCGTCACATGCAGACCTTTCCCACCAATGATGCGCTCCTGACCGCTCTGGTACGTGACTATTGACATTCAATTCGAATCCGACAGCCTTTCCGTCTGCGAACGTCAAATTTGACGGCGATTGAACCCCGGTAATGGAGTCAGGCATTCGTTGTCAAAAAGGGTGGAATACTTCCTCATTAAGTGATGGCTGCCGAAATTTTTGGTGAGTTTTCGGGGAATACATGGAAACGATCTGCACAATAAGGCCCCGGTGCACCGCCGATTTTTTGCCAGGATCGGGATTAGGATCCGCCGGTGAAGACAGGACTCGATGTTCCGGGATATATAAATTGTCGCTATATTTTGATAAACTTCAGCAAAGTTATGGTGAGCACAATTTTTGATGTCCAAATTTGTGCAGGTCGGTCAGACGGGGATATCTTCCGGGTTCGCTGACCCGGTATACAGGACTGTCCGCTCCTCTGGATTCCATGGTTACGCGCAGATATATCTATAATCCTCAGATTTTCTACACATGGAGGCTTCATTTTGACTCCCGATGAATTTATAGCGAAGTGGCGTGTTTCGGAACTGAAGGAGCGTTCAGCGGCACAGGAGCACTTTATTGATCTGTGCCGGTTGCTTGGTGAGCCTACACCGGCCGAGGCCGATCCCAGGGGAGATCATTACTGCTTTGAGCGAGGTACACGCAAGGATTCCGGGGGAGACGGCTGGGCGGATGTATGGAAACGGAATCATTTTGCATGGGAGTACAAGGGGAAGCACGCAAACCTTGATGCTGCCTTTGATCAGTTGCGGCAATACGCGCTGGCGCTGGAGAATCCGCCGATCCTGATTGTTTCGGATATGCATCGGTTTCTGATCCGGACGAACTGGACAAACTCCGTGAGCAAAACCTATGAGTTTGCGCTGGAGGATCTCCAAAGCAGTGAGTTTCGGGATCTGCTCAAGTGGGCAATGTCGGATCCCGAGCGGCTGCGGCCGAGCGAAACCCGGCAGACCCTCACCGAGCGGGCCGCGGAGACGTTCGCTCAACTTGCATATTCGCTCCGGGATCAGGGCCATGCGCCTCAGGAGGTCGCCCACTTTGTCAACCGTCTCATCTTCTGCATGTTTGCGGAGGATGTGGGGCTCCTCCCCGACGAGATGTTCAGCCGCATGCTGAAGCAGGCAGGGGCGCGGCCCGAGGAGTTTGCAGACCTTGCGGGGGATCTTTTTCGGGCGATGTCCACCGGTGGCCGGGTTGGTTTTGAAGCGGTAAAGCGGTTCAATGGCGGGCTGTTTGAGGATGATGCCGCTCTGCCGATGAGTCGGGATCAAATCAGCATGACGCTGGACGCGGCCAGACTTGACTGGTCAAACATTGATCCTTCCATTCTGGGTACGTTGTTTGAGCGGGGGCTTGATCCAGATAAACGCGGACAGCTTGGAGCGCACTACACGGATCATGATAAAATCGTGCAGATCATTGAGCCGGTGATCTTCCGTCCGTGGCTGGCAGAATGGGAACTTGAGAAGTCTCAGATTCAACGGATTCTCGAACGCGCGAATGCAGCAAAATCAAGGGCTGTCAGGACGCGTCACCGTAAACAGGCTGAAGCCAGATTCAATCTGTTTCTTGAACGATTGGGGAATTTCACGGTGCTTGATCCCGCTTGCGGATCGGGTAATTTTCTTTACCTTGCATTGCATGCTTTGCATGATCTGGAGCACCGGGTACAGCTGGAGGCGGAAGCACTGGGGCTTGAGCGGTCTATTTTATTGGTGGGACCTAAAAATGTGAAGGGGATAGAGTTGAACACGTATGCGGCGGAATTAGCGCGTGTTTCGGTGTGGATTGGGGAGATCCAGTGGCTTCGGCGGAACGGCTTTATCAGTTTTCCGGAGCCGATCCTCAAATCATTGGAAACCATTGAGTGCCGGGATGCCTTAGTCACAGTGGACGGGGAGGAATCCGAGTGGCCGGATGCGGATGTCATCATTGGGAATCCGCCGTTTCTGGGGGATAAGCTATTGATCGGCAACCTTGGAGAAGAATATGTTTCAAGGCTGCACAGAATTTACGAAGGTCGGGTGCCTCACGCAGCAGATCTTGTTTGTTATTGGTTTGTGAAGGCCGGGGAGCATATGGATGCAGTGGGTTCAAAGCGGATCGGACTGGTTGCAACGAATTCGATTCGGGGTGGTGCGAGTCGCCGGGCATTGAAACATGCGGCTCAAGGGAAAACGATTTTTAATGCTTGGAGCGATGAGCCGTGGATTATTGACGGTGCGGCGGTTCGCGTATCCATTGTGTGTCTCTCACGATCAGAGGATAAATTTGTAGATGAACATCAACTCAACGGCAAAACAGTAGACGAGATCTACATGGATCTCACTGCGCGTAGTGGTGGGGTTGGTCTTGATCTAACGAATATTCAGCACCTTAGCCAGAATTTGGATGTAGCTTTTGTGGGAGACCAGAAGGGCAGCCCTTTTGACATTCCGGGAGGGCTTGCCCAGAAATGGCTTCAGGAACCTACGAATCCCAACGGTCGCCCGAACTCAGATGTCCTCAAGCCATGGATGAATGGCTTAGCTATTATGAGGCGCTCAATGGACAAGTGGATTATTGACTTCGGTTCTTCTATGGCGGAGGAGGAAGCCGCTCTCTACGAGGCCCCCTTTCAATATATTCAGAAGACAATCTATCCAAACTGGGAGAACAAACGTAAGGTTGGGCGTCGCCGTTTCTGGTGGCTACATGATAGACCACGCCCAAATATGTGGAATGCAATGGAGGGGCTTTCTCGCTACATCGCTACCCCGCGTGTGTCCAAGCATCGCGTCTTTGTATGGTTTGATGTCCAGATTTGCCCTGACAGCGCTCTGATAGCCATTGCGAGAGATGATGACACCATGTTTGGGATCTTGCACAGCCGATTCCATGAGATGTGGTCACTCCGCACAGGTACTTGGCTCGGTAAAGGGAATGATCCACGCTACACTCCGACTACGACATTTGAGACCTTTCCCTTTCCGGAGGGACTCTCCCCCGATATACCCGCCAGCGATTATCAAACGGATCCCAGAGCACAGGCCATCGCTCTGGCGGCGAAAAGACTTGTAGAACTCCGTGACCGCTGGCTCAATCCGACCGAATGGGTGCAATGGGTGGAAGAACCCGTTCCAGGCTATCCCCTGCGCCCGGTGCCGCGTGATGCGAAGGCGGCGAAGGCACTGAAACAAAGGACCCTCACCAAACTCTACAATACCCGGCCGCAGTGGCTTCTTGATGTGCATGCGCAGTTAGATGCGGCGGTGGCCGCCGCTTACGGCTGGCCTGCAGACATCTCAATCGAAGAGGCCCTTCACGAATTACTCGCTCTAAATCAGCGCTGATATTCCTCCAGAATCTGGAATAGATTGATCATTGATCGATGCAAAGGGTTTACGGGGCGAACCAATTTTTTACCCATGAGCAGCAAGCGATTTGATGAGATTACGGCGCTGTGTAAGCGCCGCGGTTTTGTGTTTCAGTCTTCCGAGATCTACGGTGGACTCGGAGCCACCTATGATTATGGCCCGCTAGGTGTAGCGCTGAAGCGGAATGTGCAGGAGCGCTGGTGGCATGATATGGTCTACGCCAACGACAATATAGAAGGGATTGATGCCGCCATCCTGATGCATCCCAGAGTCTGGAAAGCTTCCGGGCATGTAGATGCGTTTCACGATCCACTCATTGACGATAAGGCATCTAAACGGCGTTACCGTGCAGATCAACTGATTGAACAGCATATTGATCGCTTGCGGGAAAAAGGAAAAACAGAACGGGCGGATGCAGTGCACGAGCAGTTCACCCAGGCGCTCAATGCAGAGGACATGCCCAAAGCACTTCACGCGCTGATCATCTCCGAAGAAATTCGCGGTCCAGATTCAGGTGCATTTGACTGGACTGATGTTCGCCAGTTCAATATGATGTTTGAAACGAAAGTGGGAGCACTGGCCGGTGAAGACTCGTCGATCTTTCTGCGCCCGGAAACGGCCCAGGGCATCTTTGTGAATTTTCAGAATGTACTGGCGACTTCACGCGTACAGATTCCGTTCGGAATTGCGCAGATTGGCAAAGCATTCCGCAATGAAATTGTCGCACGGCAGTTCATTTTCCGAATGCGTGAATTTGAACAGATGGAAATGCAGTATTTCGTGGAGCCGGGAACTCAGGCGGAAGCCTACGAACTCTGGAGCTCCCGAAGATGGGAGTGGCATGTTCAGAATGGTATCCCGGAATCTAAACTACGTTGGCATGTCCACGAAAAACCCGCCCATTATGCAGATGCGGCCGTAGATATCCAGTATGAATTTCCAATTGGATGGCAGGAGGTTGAGGGGATCCATTCCCGTACCGACTATGACCTTGGAAGGCATCAGGAGTATTCCGGAAAGAAGATGCAGATTTTTCATCCGCCATCGGGCAGCCGGTTTATTCCATTCGTGGTAGAGACCTCGGTCGGTCTGGATAGAACCGTCCTGATGCTGCTTTGCGAAGCCTACCGGAAGGATGAGGTTGAGGGACAGAGTCGTACCGTTATGGCGTTCGCCCCCTCCATTGCTCCCATCAAGGTTGGCATCTTTCCACTTTTACGCAGGGACGGAATGCCGGAGCGTGCGCGTACGATTACCGCGGACCTCCGCCGTGAGTGGAATGTGTTTTATGACGAAAAAGGATCTATCGGCAAACGTTACCGCAGAATGGACGAAGCAGGGACCCCATTATGTATCACGATTGACAGTGAAACGCTTGGCGGGGAAGGGGTGACCATCCGTAACCGGGATACACTGGAGCAGGTGCGAATTGCAGATGATCGGGTGTCGGCATTTGTATCAGAGTTTATCAGGGGAGCATAATCTGCGGCCACAGCCCCGTCCTCTAGAAACCCCTGAATTATTTCATCGGGGCATTCTGGTGATCTGTCCCCGGAATATTCGCGGCGTTTACATTCGTGCACAAATATTTTTATTGCATGAATCAAGTCACAAGTGCCATTTACTTGATTTTCTTTAGTATCCCTTGTATCTTTGTCCTCAGGACAAAGATACAAGGGATACGTAGCAAAGATGATTTCCCGCCAGAGATCAACAAGAGCCGGAAAGTATTTGGCGCAACTTTTGGAGCATTACAACAAGCCGGTTCTCCAACCCTTTGAATTCCTGGCTCTTATTCTGCGCATGTATCAGGATGCGCACTCCGAGAAGCTTTATTTGCGAAAGGGAAGGCCTGATCGTAACGATTATCACCGATTCAAGGTGATGCTGCATCGTATGGATGTTGTCCGAAATGACCGGGATTACGGAAAACGCGCCCTTCGTGTCCTTGCGATTTCCGACTGTCCGGCAGACGAGATTGTCTGCCTTGTTGATCCAGCATGTTATGTATCTCATATGTCTGCTATGCAGCGGTGGGGACTTACAAATCGCAGCCCAAAAAACCTGATGCTGACACGGCCGGAACGCAGTACTTGGAAAAATATGATGTGCGAATACCGCCAAAAAATACTAGATGAAGATCACACAGATATTTGTCCATTGCATATAATTGAACACCCGAAACGCGTACGGGGCCAGAGTATCCAGATGTATACGACCAAGTCATCAGGCATCTCCCTGCTCAATCGGGGAACGAATATGCGGATATCCACGATTGGACAAACTTTTCTGGACATGCTCCAAAAACCTGATCTGTGTGGTGGGATGGTGCATATACTTGATGTTTGTGAAGAACATGCCGAGACCTATCTGGACCAAATCATTCCGGCGATTGATGCAATTCCAAGTGCAATCGTTAAAAGCCGTGCAGGTTATGTTTTCCAGGAATATCTGGGCCTGGAACATCCCGACATAGAAAAGTGGAAAGCTTTTTCCCAGCGGGGTGGAAGTCGAAAACTGGATCCGAGCAAGGAGTTTGCACCGGCCTACTCGGAAACATGGATGATCTCAATCAATGCCTGAGTACATCTTTAAAGTAGATGTTGCCGCTTGGGTCGAGGAAGCACGAGTGGCTCAAGTCATCTACCAGCAACCGCAGACCATGAAGATTGTACTAAATACCATCGCCGTAACTGTACCACTGGGTACAAAAACAGGAGAAGTCTCCAATTTTTTATATCCTGGTGGTTACTGGCCTGTGTGCAGTGTATTAATCTCCACCTATATCCATGAATAAGAGCAACCAGCCGCCCTCCAAACATCCTGATTCAAGAAGATCCAAACGTCGGAACCCAGGCGATAAATCTAAGCAGGATCATTCCCGTTCAGGGAAACAGGAGCGCAAGGCAAGCGTTAGGACAGATATCCACCTCCGACTAAAAGACCAGATCAATGACATTGTTAAAGGAGAATTTAGGCACGCATTTTGGGGATGTTCAATTTGGTGTCCAGAAATCATATCGATATCATACTGCACGTCAGAGGCATTATGAACGTCTTTCCCAATTCCTGTCATTTGGTACGATTGTGTTCAGTGCACTCTGGGGAACGATCCTTCTTGAATTTCCGAACAGTTGGTATGTATTTGTCGGACCTGCATTTATAATTTTGCTGTCTGCGTTGGATATAGCATTAAGACCATCAGCTAAAGGGACAGAGCATAAACTCTTGGCGTACCAGTTCAATCAACTAGATATGAAAATGATGGGATATGAAAACACCAAGGATTCAGCGAAATTTTTTCAAGTAGAGAGACAGAAAATTGAATCAACCGAACCGCCCGATTATGCTGTCCTCAATCTTTCAGTTCACAACCAGCTTTGTCAAGCAGTCGGAAGTACGGATGGAATGGTTTATATCTCGTTTTGGAGAAAATTTTTTCGGCATTGGATTGATTTGCCGCCGAAGAGATGGCTGTTACTTAAAGAGCACGAAGCGAAAAAAATTAGACCTGTTAAAATTGATCTTCATGGTTTAGCCAGCCGGTGAATAATACTCCCAACCAGTCTTTTCAGCACCCAGTCAACGTCTGCGAACTCCTGGGAAGCCGGTGGCCAATCCAAAGTACGGCGGACCACGCTCTGCGAAGCAGTGCACAAAATCCTGTACCGGCCCCACCGAAAATGAAAGTTCGGCTGGAAAGAGAATCGTGAGATGTTTAACGACATCAACGTTATCCTGTGCAGCCGCTTAAAAGCATCAATTTAGTGGGAGCAGGGGCAACGAGGCGGAGCAAGGAGTTTGCACCGGCCTGCTCGGAAACATGGATGATCTCAATCAATGTCTGAACACCGAGTTATCGGAAGTAGACCTCGCCGCGTGTATATGCGATGCCCAATATACAACCGTCATCACAGCAAATCTTCGCCGTGAAGGAAACGCATTTCCCGAAGAAAAGAAGGGGTGTCGACATAATCCTCCGACCCAAATCCCACGAAACAGTAACGGAAATTGGGCCGATCCAGGTGGGCAACATCAATCTGAATACCTGGGCAACTTCATCTGAATACACAGGGGATCATCCGCAGGCGGGATACACCGGAGCAGGTACGGGCAGTGATGATCAGGTGCCGGCGTTTGTTTCAGGGGTGTCCAGCGGAGCATAACTTTTGGACACCTCCTCAACCTCCTGCCATACCCTGAGCGCATTCCCGCCAAGAATTTTAGCGATCTCATCCTCCGAATACTCCCGCCGTAAAAGTTCGGCGATCAGGCTGGGGTAGGTGGAGACATCCTCCAGACCTTCAGGAAGTCCCGTGACTCCGTCATAATCGCTGCCAAGCCCCACATGGTCAATGCCAACTAAATTGACGATATGGTCAATGTGGTCCACGAGTTCCGCCAATGTGCCAATAGGGGTTGACTTGCGCCGCGACTCACGGTAAAGAAATCCCTCCTTACTCGTAAGAGGAATTCCATTTTCTTCCAGATACGCTTCAATGTCATCCACTAAAACTCCATTCTGTTTCAGATACTCCCCGCGGACGAATGAGGAGCCGAAACTGACCATAATGACACCGCCTCTGGCCGCCGCCGCCTGAATGAGTTCGTCACTGATATTACGCTCCCACCCAGGGGTGAAATGCCGGGCAGAAGAGTGCGTCGCAAGGACCGGCGCAGAACTGCGTCGCAAAACCTGTGCAATCGTACTGTCCGTCAAATGCGAAATGTCCACGATGATTCCCAGCCGGTTCATGTGATCCACAACCTCTTCCCCAAAGGGGCTGAGCCCGCCCCAGGTACGGGTAGAGTCATAAGAGGAGTCACAGATGTGATTATCCCTGCCGTGCGTGAGCGTGATATAACGTATGCCGCGGTCGTAGTAATACTCCAGATCCTCCAGTGACTCAATCGGTGCACCGTTTTCCATTCCCAAAGGCAGGGAAACCAGCCCGGCATCCTTGTGTGCAATCAGGTCAGAAGAGCGCATGGGGATGGCAAATTTGTCCGGCGCATGGGCCACCCAGCCCTCTACCATATCAATCAGGGAATCCGCCAGTACTTTTGCAGCACCAGGAACATCCTGACGCACACTCGGGATATAAATGGCAATAAACGGAGCATTGAGTCCTCCTGCCATCGCCCTGGGATAGTCAAAGTCACCTCCGAAGGTTTCCTGGCTGATATCTTCGGTGTATCGGGTCATGCGATAGGGGACATCAATATGGCCGTCGATGATCAGATGCGTCTTGGCCAGTTCATGTGCACGTTCCATATTCATGTCCTGAATACATCCTGTGAGTAGAATGGGGAGAAAGAAAAATAGTCGATACATTATCGGGCAACAGATGTTTTGCGGAGTTCTCGAATTACCGTGACATGAACCTGACCGGGGTAAGTGAGTTCGTCTTGGATCCGTGAAGAAATCTTCACAGCAAGTTCTCTCGTCCTCTCGTCGGAGACCTTGGAGTATTCGACAACGACACGGAGTTCCCGTCCTCCCTGAATCGCATATGCCATCGTAACCCCGTCAAACGACAGTGCAATTGCCTCCATGTCCTGCAGGCGCTCAATGTATTCGTCACGGCGTATGTGCCGTGCCCCCGGCCGTGCTCCACTGATGGCATCACATATCTGTACGATGGGGGCATAAAGGGATGTCATTTCGATCTCATCATGATGCGATCCTACCGCATTACAGATCAGGTGATGCTCTTTGTAGCGTTTGCAATACTCCATCCCTACGATTGCATGGGGGCGGTCATTGGATTCCTGAAGCACCTTCCCAAGATCATGCAACAGGCCTGCACGCCGGGCCATCTGAGGGTCAAGTCCCATCTCGGATGCCATGATGGAACAGAGATTTGCCACTTGAATACTGTGGTTAAGAAGATTCTGACCATAACTTGTCCGATACTTCATTTTTCCCACAGTAGAAGTAAGTTCTTTGTGCATTCCACGTAATTTGAGATCAAGGAGAGTGCGTTCTCCAGTTTGATAGATCTCATCCTTAAGGCTCTTCTCGGCTTTGGCTACAGTACGCTCAATACTGCCAGGATGAATACGACCGTCCCGAATCAGCCTGGACAGGGCAATTCGCGCAATTTCACGTCGATAGAGATCAAATGAACTGAGGACAATCGCCCCGGGCGTATCGTCAACCAGAACATCTACACCAGTGGCTGCCTCAAATGCAATCACGTTCCGACCCTCCCGTCCGATAACACGTCCTTTAACATCATCAGAAGTGATGGGAACGACCGAGATGGAGTGTGACTCCGCCTCATCAGACGCAAGGCGCTGCATGGTGGTGAGGACAATCTTGCTTGCCTCCTCTTTCGCCGTGATCTGCGCCTGATCTTTCAACTCCAGCAATTCCCGTGAAATATCCTCCCGTGCCTTCTCCAGGAGTTCTTCACGCAACTGCCGACGAGCCTCGTCCTGGGTCAGATCTGCAATCACCTCCAACTTCGTGACGCGCTCATGGATGAGTTCCCTGAGCCGTGACTGCTGGGCATCCAGACTCTGCTTCTGGGCATTCAAACTGTCCAGATGCCGGGATGCATCCTTAGACAATTTGTCAACCTCCGTATACAGTTTTTTTGCCTGACGGTTGACCGTCTCACTTTCTTTGTGAAGCAGACCCATAGTTTGTTCCGCTTCAAATAGTACATTTTGTTTTTTGTTTAAGCGCCGATTCCTGTTGTTGAGTTTTTTTCGCTGGCGTTCACTTTTATGCTTGAGCCTTCGTTTGTCCCGTTCTAGAGCCTCTCGCTCCTGATTCAATGCAGCTTCCCTGGTGTCAAGTTCACTGCGTTTATGATCAAGTGTTGATTTAGCATCATGTATAACCTTTGCTTTTAGAGTATCCGACTCTTTCTCAGCCGAGGTTAAGATTGAGGACGCCTCCTGACGTGCCTTATTTAGTGTACTCCGAGCATTTGAATGAGCGATCCACCAGGCAGTGCCCAGCCCCGCACCAAATGCCGCAAAACCAGTCAACAACAGGACAACTAACATGCTGTCCATATTTTCATGGTTTTGTTATGGAAGCGGTTACCAGTGGGATTGGAAAAGGTTCCTTCGGCGGGGCGCAAGCGTCCGCAGCGGCGGGGGTGAACCCTTGTCTACATGATTGGGGGTTTCCCAAATCCTTCCACGGTCCTCTGCGTACATGACGACCCGGAAATATCAGGGTTGAGGCCTTGTGTCCAGATCTGAAGTCAACTCCCTTTGAATGAAATTGACGGTTCACTTGCCTAGACCGCCACGGGCGCCTGCGAACGGGGGATACCGCATGAAAGCGATATGGTTCCACTACGATTCGGATGGGGGGGAGTTTTTTAAGGCCTTCATGAGTTCCCGGTCAAGATTCTCGGCCTCTCTATCAATTGCGTTCAATAAAACGTTTGAGGTTTCTTTGATCCCAAGCAGCTCCTCGGATAACTCCATGGCAGCAAACACGGCCGCCACTAGATCCGGCTGCTCAGGATGCTTCTCCTTAAAAGCCCGCATCCGCTGGTTAACATTTTCCGCCACTCCATAGATTGTGGCAACATCGCTGCTCTGCACCAGGAGGGGATAGTCCCGTCCTAGAATTCGAACCGTAATAGATTCATGCTTCATCTAATCCGTCTCGTCTTCATCGGTATTCAGGTAATGGTCAATCGTCTTGATGAAAGAGTTTACCCTGTTGAGAAGTTGCTCTCGGCTCTCTTCAAAGGTAAGGTTTGCTTTTCCAGAGGAACGACGTGAACCGGATTTAAGTTCAGCAACCTGTTTTGCAAGTTTCTGATTCTCTTCCCGGAGACGGCCCAGTTCCAGTACGACCGCCTGAACCCGATCCCGCAACTGCCTCAAGGAGGCAGATCCCCGTAAAACAATGGACGAGGGGCTGTCAAACTCGTGCTCAAGTTGGCGCGAGCCGGGCTTGGGAGCCGGATCTCTTTGCTGGGCAGACATGATAGAGTTCTCTTGAACAGGCTTTAACGACTTAAGGTAAGGTAATGGTTCAATATACGATTATAACTGTAGATTAACTACGCAATGTCGCGCCAAACTGTTCAGAAAAAGCATTAACAATTGCACTTATGATACGATCAATTTCCTCATCACGCAGCGTCCGATTTCCTCCGAATCGCAGTGAGAAAGCAATACTTTTCTTGTCCGCGGGGATTTGATTTCCCGTGTATACGTCAAACACATCCACATTTCTGAGAAGTGGCTGGCCCACTTTGCGCAATGTGGAGATCATAGGACCCACCGCCTGCGACTTGTCCACAGATACGGACAGATCCCGTTCCATCTCGGGAAAGGGAGAAATGCGGGTATAGGTTTGGGATGGATTTTTTTCATGCAGAAGAAGGAGCCGCGTCCAGTTGAACTCGGCAAAGAAGACAGGGTCGGGGAGGTCAAAGGATTCCTGGATCGCCCCGGACAGTTTTGCAAGGACACCGATATGTGTGCGGCCCGAATAGAGGGTGATGTGATAATCGGTGAGCTCGGTCGATGTATGACTGGGTTGCATGCGCAGGGCGTTGAACTGCAATGCATCCAATAATTGACACACTTCCCCCTTCAGATCAAAAAAATCTGCGACGCGGAGATCCTGGTCCCAATTCGCGGGGCGGATTGCACCAGAGATGCCTACCAGCAGTACGTCGTATTCCGAAAAATTCTCAATGAATGCGGCTGCACGTTTGCTGTGATGAAAGACATGGCCAAATTCATAAAACCGCAAGACGCGCTGCGAATGGTTTGCATTATGCTGCATGGCCATCAGCATGCCCGGCAGGAGCGAGGGGCGCAGGGTGGCCATAGATCGGGAAACTGCGTTCAGGGTGCGAGCCGGAGGATCATCCGAATCAAGTACGGCCTGACTGAACTGTCTGGCGACCTCATCCGGTAACAGACTGTTCGTGTAGATCTCCCGGAATCCGTGGCCGGTCAAGTGGATATATGCATGTTCGCGTAACAGGTCAGCCGGTCGAGGTCGCGGGGCGGATAACCGCAGGGATGTGTGCTCTGGCAGGTCAATATTTTCCAGGCCATGGATTCGCGCAACTTCCTCAATCAGGTCAATCTCCAGATTCACATCCGGGCGGTAAGTGGGAATGGTGCAGGAAACAAGTCCCTCTGCCGCCTCCCGGGGGGCAAACCCGAGGGATTCAAGAATCTGAAGGATTCGTCGATGCTCAATTTCAATGCCGAGAATCGTACGAATACGTGAGATGCGCAGATCAACGGCAGCCAATGGCTTCGGGGTCGGGTACACATCAACCATCCCCTGGACAATCCTGCCTCCGGCCAATTCTGCAATCAGCATGGCAGTGCGCATGGCCGCCCATGGCTGCCGCCGGGGATCTACGCCGCGTTCAAACCGATAAGATGCATCGGTTGAAATCCCCAGTATTTTTGAGGAGCGTCGTGTACGGGTCGGGTCAAACCAGGCACTTTCAATCAGTATATTCGTGGTCGTGCTGCCCACCTCAGAGTTTTGGCCTCCCATGATCCCTCCAATGGCCACCGGCTCTTTTGCATCACAAATCAAGACCACCCCTTCCTCCAAAGTATGCTGCCTGCGATCCAGCGTGACGAAGGTTTCACCTTCCACAGATTCCCGGACGATGATCTTTTTTTGTGCGATACGGTCGTAGTCAAATGCATGGAGCGGCTGCCCGCACTCGTACATCACAAAATTCGTCACATCCACGATGTTGTTAATGGATCGCAGTCCCACGGCTTCCAGACGCTGCTTCAGCCATACCGGCGAAGACCCGACCGTGACATTCCGAACAATCATGGCGGTATATCGGGAACATACGTCGGGGCACTGGATGGAGATATCAATGTGGTTCGCGGCTTCAGATCCGGAAGGAGGAATCGGAACATCAGGGAAAGTCACCTGCACATTTTGCAATGCAGAAAGGTCCCGGGCAACTCCAAAATGGCACACCGCATCAGGACGGTTTGGCGTGATGGCCAGGTCCAGTGTCGTATCCTCGGCAAGGCCCCGTTCCCGGAGCAGATACTCTTTCAGGGGCTCTCCAATGGTCGATGAACCGGTGAGGATCATAATACCGCGATGATCCTCCGAGATCCCCAGTTCATCCTCAGCACAAATCATTCCCATGGACACCTGACCGCGGATTTTCGTTTTCTTGATCATGATCGTTTTTTCGTTGATCGTCAGCCTGGATCCTGCGGTCGCAACGGGAACCCGCTGATCTGGAGCAACATTCGGGGCACCGCAGACAATCTGCACCGGTGTACCATCACCAAGATCAACATCGCACAACTGCAGTCGATCTGCATCAGGGTGGGGGCGGACGGATCGTACCTGTCCAACGAGTACTCCGTCCAGAGAGAGGTCATGTTGCTCAATGTGCTCAACCTCAAGCCCGGATAGGGTCAGCGCGTCTGCAAGTTCTGCAATAGATAATCCGTGGCTCACATATTCCGACAGCCAGTTATAGGAGATCTTCATTCTGAGATATCTTAAAACTGCGCTAGAAAGCGCACATCATTTTCGTAAAAGAGACGGATGTCCTTGATATCATAATGGAGCATCGCAGGACGTTCGACCCCCATACCGAAGGCATATCCGGTATACCGTTCGGGGTCAAGGCCTACCGCTTCCAGAACATTGGGATGGACCATTCCGCTCCCCAGAATCTCCATCCAGCGTCCTCCATCCGGATGGTCAGGAAGGTGCCACCAGATATCCAGTTCTGCACTTGGTTCGGTGAACGGAAAAAAACTGGAACGGTAGCGCAATTTCACATCCTCTCCGAAGAATGCGCGGGCAAACCGGTAAAGCGTGTCCTTCAGATCTGCCATCGTGATCCCCTCGTCCACAACCAGCCCTTCGACCTGATGAAACAGGCAGTAGGATTTGTAGGTAATGGTCTCATTTCGATAAACCCGGCCAGGCGCAATCAGCCGGAATGGAGGCTCCCCGGCCATCATGGTGCGGATCTGTACCGGTGAGGTATGAGTTCGCATCATGATTCGGGGCTGATCAGGACTTTTTTCATCAATGAAGAGTGTGTCCTGCATATCTCTTGCCGGATGATCTTCGGGAAAATTGAGTGCGGTAAAATTGTGCCAGTCGTCTTCCATTTCCGGGCCCTCTGCAATCGTAAAGCCCATACGATGGAAGATGTCTGTGATTCTGGACAGGGCCGATGTAATGGGATGTCTGGATCCCGTCCACTGGTTCTTTCGCCCGGGGAGTGTAAGGTCGATCTCAGACAGATTGACGGGATCAGAGACGGATTTTTGATGGGCGGAGTCCAGAATTGTTTGTGCTTTTTTCCGCAGCGCATTCAAAACCTGTCCAGCAGTGCGACGATCCTCTTTTGGTAAATGCGGGATCTGTTTGAAGAGCTGGGTAATCAATCCACGCTTTTGTCCGATGAAACGGATCCGGAAGGCCTCGATATCTGAGGGGGTATCAAGGCGGGCACCGAGGATCTCTGTGCTGAGTTCTTCGGTGGTTGCAATAAGGCGTTCTAAGCTTGTACCCATTTTACCGCAAATAAAAAACCCGCCAGACCTGCATTCGCAGGGGCGGGAATGTGCTCATCTCCATACACTCGGCCCCTAGCCATATAAGGTGCCGAAAAAGAAAAATGCGCTAGGCAGGTAGTCCATGATCGGTCTGATGGGCTTCCTGAACCACGCGTGCAAAAATTGCAGGTTCGTTCATCGCCAGATCTGCAAGCACCTTTCGATTCAAGGCAATCTTCTGTTCACGAAGTGCACCCGACAGGCGTGAATAGGTGGTACCGTTCATACGTGCAGCTGCGTTAATCCGGGCAATCCAGAGTCGCCGAAACTGCTGCTTACGCTTACGGCGATCCCGGTAGGAATACTCCAGTCCCTTATCAACCGCATGTTTGGCTACGGTATATACTTTGCTGCGACTCCCCCAGTACCCCTTGGCCATGCCAAGGACCTTCTTTCTTCGCTGGCGGGAAGCGACTCTGTTGCGTGCGCGTGGCATAATAATTCAAGATTTTTTGATCACGATGAGGATCCTAACAGACGATTGATACGCGGCTCATCACGCTTATCAATCAGCGTCTTTTTCCCCAACTCCCGTTTACGTTTACGGCTCTTTTTCGTCAGGATGTGACTCTTGAACGCGTGTGCGCGTTTCAGCCGCCCAGAAGCTGTGCGGGAAAATCGTTTCTTTGCTCCACTGTTAGTTTTTGTCTTCGGCATTGCCCCGAAAATAGTCCAGAATCCGCGTAAACTGCAGGAATTTCATAAGGTTCCCAATTACTTTGGTTTTAATGGAGTGAGGATCGCCGTCATGCGCCGGCCCTCCATTCTTGGCTCCTGATCCAGTTTGGAAACCTCCTTCAGCGCATCCACAAGACGCGCAAGAATCAGCATTCCCTGATCCTTATAGATAATGTCTCGGCCCCGAAACTGCACATAGGCACGCACCTTGTGGCCGTTCATGAGGAATTCCCGGGCATGCTTCGTCTTGAACTCAAAGTCATGCGTATCGGTGCGAGGGCGAAACCGGATTTCTTTTAGTTGGGTCTGATGTTGCTTTTTGCGGGCATCCCGTTCCTTTTTGCTTTTTTCATAAAGGAATTTCCCGTAATCCATAATCTTACAGACAGGGGGATCCGCATTTGGTGCGATTTCAACGAGATCCAGGGCCTGCCTCTGGGCCATTCTCATGGCTTTTTCAATCGGGTACACACCGTGGCTCCCCTGTGGATCAACAACTCGTACTACATGTGCATCAATGGCATCATTGATGCGTGTTTGTGTATTTTTTGCGATGACAATAAGCGATTAATTTTCAAAAACAAAGAAAATCAGAACATATAGATCTGATCCGTGGGTCCTAATGGATTCGAACCATCGACCTCTACGATGTCAACGTAGCGCTCTAACCAACTGAGCTAAGGACCCTCCGCAGATTCCCTAAGGTACGGTTTTTTAAGAATTTGCTCATACTGGAAGCATTCTAATTCACTTCCAGCGCTAGTACACATGAACTACATCGTAAACGCAACCTGAACGGCAGGGCCGGGGATGACGGCGATGTGCAGGCGGCTTTCGCGCTTTCGCCGAGCCGTAATCAGGGCAGATACCGCAGCCACCACACGGTTGGCGACCAGTGCGGCAATGAGCCCGCTTCTCTGCTGTGCCCAGTTTTCGGAACTTCGCCGGAGATCCCGATACCGCTGGAGATCCTGGATATTTTGCCATGTCCACTGGAACGCCGGGTCATCTACATAAGAAATCAGATCGATGCGTCGGTTTCGCAACTGGACCTCACGATAGTCATTCGAAGAAAGATGATTCCCAATGGTGATATAAAACCGGCGATCTTTACCTGCATTTGAGACTCCGGCATAGGATGCTGCCCAGGTCTGGTAACTTTGAACGAGGTGCCGGCGCTGCCATTCACTGGCCACCAGGCCTGCAACGAGGATTGCGTCTGTAATGGTATAGAACGCAGCGCTTCGATTCCATCGCCCCTCGTTGGTATATTTATGGCCCAGGCCTGGCACTAGGATACTGTAGGCCGCCGCTTTTGCGGGTTTTATGGGAGACTGCGCTGCAGCTTCGGTATTCGCCAGAAGTCCAAGCACAACCAGAACCAGGAAACCAAAGGACCTGCGAACCCATGGCGGATGATGCACATACGCAATGGCGGAGACACAAAGGGGGTTAGGGGGCTGGATGAGAATACTTCTACGAATCAATGGAACCGCGTAATACGAAGAGCAATGTATTGGGTTGCCATTACAGTCACGCAAGCCGGGAGAACGTGCATCAGAAGTGTACGCCGATCCGAAGGTTGATGGTACGTGGGGTCAGGCGTGTCGGAATACGCTGCCAGATCCCGCTCGCATCAGGCAGCCAGGAGTAGGTAACAGTGTTGATGATGTCGAAGATGTTCAGCATCTCGGCGGTTATCTCCAGCTGCAGGGGTTTCGGATGACGACTCAGGGTAATGATTTTGGTCGTCCCAAAATCAGCCCGGCGGAATGCAGGGTAGCGGGCGGAGTGTCTGCTGCCGGGGATTTGGGCAACAATATTTCCGATGCGTTCGCCCGGGATTGGAGGGGTATAGGTGAAGCCGCTCCCGAACAGGATACGCATGTGCAGTTTCCAGGTAGGGTCCATTGGGACATAATCCTGTATAAAGAGTGCAACGGTGTGACGCTGATCCATGGGTCTCGGCCGCAGGCCTGCATTCAGGGGGGTGATGTACTGCGGACGAAATCGCTCACGCGCAACCATAAAACTATAATTAATCCAACTCTCCATGCCAGGCACGAACTCTCCTCTGGTCTGGAGATCCAGACCGTACACATGTCCGCTGGCATCGTTGTGCCCGCTGTAGTTGATCCGAACATTTTCCAGCGAGTAACTGACCAGATTTGTCAAATTTTTGTAGTAGGCTTCTCCGCGCAGGTAGAGTCGTTTTTGGGGCACAAACAGTTCGGCACCGCCGGTAAATTGCAGGGAGCGCTGGGAGCGGAGGGAGCGGTTCAGAGATTGAGCAAGTGGCACATCAGGGCTTGGTGTACCGCGTAATTCCCGGTACGCAGGCTGCTGATAGTAAAGACCGGCCGATGCGGTTAAGGTGAGTTGCTTGAATGCTTCGTAACGCAGGCTCATACGAGGCGAAAAGGTCCATTCGTGATTGAATTCATACCAGTCTGCCCGGATGCCTGCATTCAGAAGGGTTGACTCACGGATACTGTAGGAATCTTCGACATGCAGACTGACCTGGAAGGTGTTGAGCGCTGCAAGGCCCTCAAGACTGTCTACAACAATCCGCACCGGTTCCATTTCAAGATCGGACCCCAGTACAATAGATTTTTCCGTGAGCCGGTCATCAAACAGGAGCCGTTTAATATGCCAGCCGGACTCAACTGCATGCCGTCTGCTGGTTCGGAGGTAGAGGCCCCGACCTGCCAGCGTGGTTACTGTAATGGCATTATCTGCCGAATCTTCCTGACGCGCCAGACCTCGTGGAATTTCCAGGCGGTCCGCATTTCGATCCGTAACAACATCATAAAGGATTGCATTTCCTTCCAAAAGATAGGACTCCTGTTCCCGGGTTGTATACAGGCTTACATCGTGTTGAATGGACCATCTCCTGCCGATACGGCTTCGTAGACGTAGTCCGGCGAGGCCGGTTTGGTACCCATCAATCTCTTCGCTGTTTCTGGAATAGGAAAGCCAGACGGACCGGATATCCGAGGAGCTGCCATCCGCGGAGACCGTTCCATAAAATGTCCGCCGTCCGCGCGGATCCAGTCGGAATTCATGGTTTGCGTAAAGTCCGACAAATTCAAGTTCCTGACGGGGGCTGAGCCGATAGCTGAGTCGTGTCTGGAGATCTTCGTAATCCGGCCGGTAGTTACCTTTCAGTTCCTGGGTTGAGAAAAATCGACGTGCTCTGGCCTTACGCAGTCCAATCTGCCAGGAGAATGTCCCGGTGGTTGCTGCTGCGGTTGCACTGCCATTGAGCAGCGACAGGGTAGCGCTGGTGGTAAGATCTTTTGTGGGGGCATACTCAATATCCAGTGCAGAAGAGATTTTACCGCCGTATTTTGTGGGGAACCCGCCGGTATAGAGAGTGATGCGGCGTGCCAACTCCGGGTTAAAGAGTCCAATCCCTTCCTGCTCTCCCTGCCTTGGACGGAACGGCATATGAATCTCGAAGCCATTGAGAAAGATGAGATTTTCGTTGAATCCGCCTCCACGCACTGAGTATTGATTGGTGATCTCATTATTGGCAGACACACCGGGGAGTACTAGAAGCGCCTGGAACCCTTTAAAAGGGGAGGGCATCCGGCGCACCTGTTCCGGTGCAATCTGTTGTACACCCGCGCCGAGGACGGTTTTGTCTTCCACCACAAGTTCCTCCCCTTCAAGCACTGTCGGAGAGAGTTGAATGTTCAGGGTGGTGACAGCGCGTGCAGATACGACGACGGAATCGAGCCGGCTGGCAAATCCCACATACGAAAACCGTAACGCATACCTGCCTGTCGGAAGTTGCAGGGTGTAGTTTCCAGTGTCATTGGAGGCGGTTCCAAAATTCGTGTCATTGACCAGAATGCTTACGCCTGGCAGGGGCAGTCCATTCCCGGATTCTGTGACTGTTCCTTGAACTGTCCCCCAGGATTGTGCAGCCACCTGCGCGGTAAAGAGCAGTGGAAGAAAGAAAACAATACGGTACATAAGATGCCACGCGTGTGTGGCGGTCAGATGCAGTGATTTGGCGGGGTAGCAATTCGCAGATGAAAGCAGTCGTTCAGGGATTATTGTGACCAGGATGTAGGTTCACGGTCCCAGCGATGGGCGTAAAGGGTTTGGAGCAGGGATGGTTCCAGCGGGCCGCGGTCACTGGCGGCAATATTGGCTTCCACATGATGCAGTTTACGCATTCCCGGGATGGTTGTGCTCACGGTGGGATTGCTCAGGATAAAGCGGATGGCCATTTCGGGCATACTGTTGTCCGGGGGTACGATAGTGCGTAACGGCTCGGCGTGTGCCACGCTGCTCTGCAGATTTTCTTCCACAAAATAGGTGTTTCGCCAATCGCCCTTGGGCCAGGTGGAGTCCAGGGTGATCGTTCCGGTCAGGGTGCCCTCATCAAAAGGGACACGGGCAATAACCCCAACATTATGCGCTTTGCAGGCGGGGAAGAGTTCATCAACCGGGTTTTGATCAAAGATATTATAGATCACCTGGACACAGTCTACGAGTCCGCTCTGGACGGCCTGGATGCCATTCCATGGTTCCCAGCGGTTGAGACTGATCCCGATGGCTCCAATTTTTCCGCTGTCTTTTGCCTGTTGGAGTTCGTGGATCCAGCGTTCATCCCGGATCCACGAATCCTCCCATGTATGGAGTTGCATGAGATCCAGTTGTTCCAGGTTTGTGTTGCTCAAGCTCCGTTCAATATATTCACGAACATAGGCAGGCGGATAGCAGTCGTCAAGGGTATGCTGCCGTTGGCTGGGCCATGCACGATTCTTTGGCGGCACTTTTGAGGCAGTATAGAGGCGTTTATCAGGGTTTGCACGTACCAGTTCTCCGAGCAGGCCTTCACTGTGTCCATCTCCGTAGGCCCATGCGGTGTCAAAGAACGTACAGCCGAGGTCTACTGCACGTTGCATCGATTCCATGGACTGGAGATCGTCGGAATTCTTCCATCCAGACATTCCCCACATGCCATATCCAATTTCGCTGACGGGGAAGCCCGTTCGGCCGAGCAGTCGGTACTTCATTGATCAATAACTGTCTTGATCCTCTGTAACGCAGAATTCGCCGTGTGTTCCAAATGGGACCCTTTTAGTGCAAGTTCGACATTGCAGTGGGATTTTTTGCTTTAATACACAGACTGAAAAGTAATCATGAACATCTTCGTGGCAATAAAAATTTTTAGGATTAGGGTTTTTTGAAAGGGTTCATCTATCTGGAAATCACACATATTTGTGATCGGATGCTCATATTCGTGTGATTCCTGTTCGTGCATATTGATTGCATCGGGCGGTTAGAATATGTCTCAATCAAATTACTAAGGAAAAACATATGAAATACATTGCAAAAATGAGGGGGGTATAATTCCCTTCTAATTTTTCTTGCACTGCTGACCATTCTGGTCCTTCCCTGCGGTGCACCTTTTCAGGGTACCATAGCTGACTACTATGTGGACACGGTCATAGAGAAAGAATCCTCATGAAATATCTTTTGGGGCTTATATACCTGAGTGCCCATACCTGGGGAATTTTTTCCAGTCAGGTGGATAGAACGGATACAATCAGGAGGGAGATCCCATCCCTGACTGCCTACACAATATCATCCGCTTGATGCCATGCCTGTTAAGGATTGTAAGATAAAGCCCCCCGTTGGTTCAGGGACACATCAATACGTGACGGTAAAATTTCGGTTACGGGGAGCCCAGAAAGTCTATCCGTTCCTGCACGCATTGGCGGGAGCCAACCGGTATCTCTGGAATGCGGCGCTGGCAAAAGCCAAAGAGGATTACGAAGAAACCGGACAATCCCGGACCTCCCAGTTTGATTTCTACACTTGGTATAAAGTACACAAGGATACAGTCGCACCAGCCCTAGATTAGAGAACCCCCTCCTGATTTAGAATAATCTCCTCTCTCTCTTGGATAATTTATTCTTTCTCCAGTATTATCGAAGCCTGTTCCTGAACTAATTCAATTAGTTCTTCTTTGCCCAAAGATGCTAAGTGTGCCGCGCGACTTTCCATAAGTGTGAAGATACGAAATACGTATGAAAAAAAGGCAAAAAATCACTGATTTTGGATATTTTTATTTTTTCTGCAATTTTCTCAGTATCTATACATCTCCCTCTGTTCAGAGGCCGACATGCAGGCTTGATCTATACCTGAGTACGAACGAATTTAAATCTGATATGGGGTTCTCGTACGGATACCTTTTCCCAACACCCATACATCTGCCTCTGTTCAGAGACTATCATGCAGACTTGATCTATACCTGAGTACGAATAAATTCAATTCTGATATGGGATTCTCGTACGGATACGTCTTCCCTGCACCGGGGGCCGCCTGAATCAGAATAGAGGTACCGGAGTTCCCCGCCTTTGCCCTGCCCAGCAGTTCCTTGAAGTCGGCCAGAATTTTCACTCGCCCGTGAAAATAGCGCACCTCGCCCCGCTCCCGTGTAGCAGGCTTC
>JAJEFL010000166.1:0-16210 GCA_022820435.1 Rhodothermales bacterium | reverse complement strand
TCGTGATGCATGGTGCTACAATTATTCGGAAGCCGCACTACGGTGGAATATCCAGGCGATGATCCGTTTCTATGAGAGTGAGCGGCAGCGACTTCAGGAGCGGGATGTTAAGGGACGAAGGCTGACACCAAGAGAGATTACGATTTTTGTTGATAATGATCGAACAAAGATCAGTTGGAGCAGAGCCTTGAATAGAGATCTAGCCAAAAACAAGGGATTGGATTTTGGAGAGGGGCAGATCGAATATTGTCAATACAGACCATTTACTCGCAATTATCTTTATTTCAGCCGACGGCTCAACGAATGTGTCTATCAAATACCACAGATATTCCCACATCAGGAGGCAGAGAATCGGATGATTTGCGTGGTGAGCCGGGGGGCAACTGTTGGTTTTTCATGTCTGATGGTGGAGCAAATGCCAGATTATGAGAACATAAGCAAAGGTCAATGTTTCCCTCGCTGGTTGTACGCCAAGCCCAAGGAAAATAACGGCGGTCTGTTTGTAGAGGACGGACATTTGAACACAGATTTTCATGGATACGTGCGGGAGAGTGCGATCAAAGAGGAGGCCTTGCAGATCTTTGCAGAAAAAATGGGGGGGGGGGGAAATTCCATTACTGCAGATGTCCTTTTCTATTACATCTACGGCGTACTCCATGTCCCTTCCTATCGGGAAAAATATGCTGCAAATCTCCGTAAGGAACTGCCCCGCATCCCTTTCCCGAAAGACGCGCAGGAGTTCTACTTCCTGGCTGAAGCAGGGAGGAAACTCGGAGAACTGCATGTTAATTATGAGGATGTCAGTGAGTATCCCATCAGTTTTGAAGATGGGGGATGGGAACCCAAGAATGGCCGATCCCCCGAAGCGTGGTTCAAAGTGGAGGATCGTCCGATGCGCCATCCAGGAAAAGGGCGGCAGAAAGATCTATCACGGATCATCTATAACGGGCAGATCACCGTGCAGGGAATTCCCGAAGAAGCCTATGACTACATGGTCAACGGGAAATCAGCCATTGCATGGGTCATGGAATGGCAGCGCGTCAAAACGGACAAGAAGAGCCGGATTGTCAATGATGCCAACCGGTTTGCAATAGAGACCATGCAGGATCCGGCGTATCCGCTCCGACTGCTTGCGAAAGTGATTACGGTTAGTCTGGAGACCGTCAAGATCGTGGATACGCTTCGTGAAATTGAATTCTCATAAAATCTCAAATTCCAGGAACAAACCTGGCACGGGTCATGCTGTCGTTTAAAGTTCAACTCTTCAGTGTTCTGAAATCAAAACTGAAAGCCGATTCCATTGATCTGGAAACCCCCGAAGGAATTAGTGTAGGTGAGTTTCTGGATCTGGCATGTGCGCAGTATCCGACGATGGAGCCCTATCGGCGTGTGATGCGACTGGCCGTCAATCAGACCTACTCCGAAGACGCGCATCTCCTCCAGGATGGTGACGAAGTCGCCATCATAACCCCGGTAAGCGGTGGCTGACGAATCACGCAAACGTCTGGTGCAACTTTCATACGAGCGGATTGATATTCCGGCGGCGTACCGGTTCCTGCAGATTCCCGGTGCAGGCGGGGTTGCCGTGTTTATCGGAACCGCGCGGCAGTGGACCGGCGAAAGAGAAACTCTGTCTCTGACCTACGAGAGCTATGAACCGATGGCACTCAAAGAGATGGACCGGCTGATAGATATTGCGGAGCACAAGTGGCCGATCCAGCGCACATGCCTGCTCCATAAACTTGGAGAAGTGCGTCTGGCCGAAGCAAGTGTGTTGGTCGGAGTCTCAACAGCACACCGGGCCGAGGCATTCACGGCCTGCCGCTTTCTGATTGACCAGTTAAAAGTTCAGGTTCCGATCTGGAAACAGGAACGACTCACCGACGGGCAGAAGGTCTGGGTGGAAGGGAATCATCTACCCAAGTCACCCGCCATTTGAGAGCGACCGGGCATCTGTAGCGAGTAGTGTACGGAAGAATTGGCGACTCTCTTCAATCTCGCTTATTGCTTCAATTATGCATTTACGGTCAGTATCATCTATCGTAAATGAAATATGGCTGATGGAGCATTCAAATGCTGGAACTGTTTGAAGATGCAGTTTTCTTCGGAGTACAGATGACACACAGTTAGATCAAATCATCCTTTGTCCCTCAGTTTGACACGGAGAGCATTCTTGTCCATCTGAAATGCTTCAAGTAGTTTTTTCAGATAGTCAAATTTTGCCTTGTTATTATAACCCTTCAATAAAAAATAACCTTCCCCCAATGTCTCATAATGCATACTTTCAGGCTCAGATGTGCGGACTGGGCTACGATTGAAGCTCATCGCAAGATTTTTGTCACGTTCGAAAAGTTTTTTGAATACGTAAACATACATATCGGTAACGTTATTCCACTGATTAATGCATATATCCTCAAAGAAAAAATATTCAATATATTTACCTTTAGGGCTTTCACTTTCAAAAATACTGACAGCTTCAGTTTCAGGTTCTGGTTCAATGGGATTAGGTTCTATGACTGTGTCGGGGGGCTCGTCTGAACCTATTTCTCTACCACCGTTGACATCTCCGAATCCGAGCAGTTCGCTTAAGATTTCGGGAAGGATGGATTTTATTTTACTCCAGACCTCCTTCTTTTTTGCTTTCCCGAGTTCTCCAATGGCGTGCTTAGCAATGAGTCTTGCCAGTTCGTCGCTGGGGTTTTTACGTTCGCGTTCAAAATAATCCAGCACTTTTGGACGATATGACAATCTTTCTGCTAACAGATGGGCCTCCGTAGCATCGAAATTTTGCCTCGTAAATGTTTGGAGATGCTCAAGGTATTCATTGGTGTCGGTTTCAAGGTTGAATGATAAAAAGGGCTGTTCATCTAGCACATTTTTATGGTCCAGATCTGTATAGAACTGATATTCATAGCCATTGGTGAGGATGCCAAATTTGACGGATTTCTTCATGTTACAATATGAAGATAATTGTTCACGATCACCATCTTGGAGCTTGCTGTCAAGGCTTTTACATTCAATGAAAATAATCGGTTGGGGAGGGGTCTGGTCAAGAACGGCAAGGTCAACCCAGAAGGTTTTTGCACCGATTTTGACTGAATATTCAGCACGGAACTGATTCTGATCGCTGGTGTCATACCCTAAGATATCTGAGAAAAGGAAGGACATATGAAATTATGGTCTGCTGCTCCGATATTTTTTTGTCGGACTGTGCCTGATACCTCTCAGTCAAATTTTTCAATCCTGGTTTTAGATCCATGATGTGTATCTAAGTTTTAGGCCATTCCACACTAACAGGGGAAGCGACTAATTCCTTATCGTGGAAGAGCATGTTTTGAATTCTACATGAAGGGAAGATATGAAAAATCTGACACTTTGGATGCAAGCAGTCAAATTTGGGTGAAAATCACCTCCTGATTAAAAATCAAAATCTCACACACTTGGCCGGAGTATCGCTGGCGGGGATCATCCCGGTTAGGATTCGGGGCACGCAGAGCGGGGAGCAAATCACGGGCTTCCACAGTATCTTGACATCACTTGAGCAATAAACCGAAATCCCCCGGTTGCTTCAAATACAGCACTTCAACGTATAATGCGCGTTACCGGATTGGGGTATGCATTCATGAATACGGATACATCTTCGCTTACGATTCCCGTCACAGGCATGCATTGTGCTTCCTGTGCGGCCGGATTGGAACGCCAGTTTCAGCGGCATCCAGAGACGCGTCATGTAAATGTGAATATCGCCACGCACGAAGCACATGTTGAAGGATTATCTCCAGATGCTGCGCTAGAAGTAGTCCAGGAAGCAGGGTATGAGGTCGCACGCTCCGAAATCCTCCTGCACGCGCCAAGCCAAGATGCGAGCCTAAATCAAGAAAGCGTTAATGAACGCTGTCGCAGTATTGGGCCGCTAGTTGAAGCAGAGGTCACGGGCGAAGCGCTGAAGCTTTCATGGGTTCCAGGGGTTACGGACATGGAAGACGTTTTGTCCGCCTTCCCCGAATATACATGCACATCGGCCCGCTCTAAAAAAATGTCGGCATTCAAGGATGTCCGCTTAGTGGTCGCAGTAGCGGGTGCGGCCGTCTTAATGGCATTAACGATGTTTGCAACGGTATCTCATGCGGTGCTGTTTGTGATTGCGACACCGATTGTCTTTTACTGCGGCGGAGAATTCTTCAAGAGGGCATGGGCTGCACTCAGACGAGGCACCGCAAACATGTATACACTCATTGGAATCGGGGTCGGAACCGCCTGGGTTTACAGTACAGTCATTACGTTTTTTCCAACTTTATTTCGTTCAGATCCAGCGGTCTATTTTGAAGCCTCGGCGGTCATTGTGGCACTGGTTCTTGTAGGACAATTCCTTGAGTTACGAGCAGTGGCACAGACAGGATCTGCCATTGAATCGCTGCTGAAATTGCAGGTGCCCGTCGCCCGTGTCGTGCGGGGACCCCATATTCTGGATCTGCCGGTTGAGGCGGTTAAAGTTGAGGATCATGTGATTGTTCGGCCGGGCGATCAGGTGCCCGTTGATGGCGAGATCATTCAGGGAATGAGCGCAGTTGACGAGAGTATGTTGACAGGCGAGCCTCTGCCGGTTACAAAATCACAAGGCGATCCCGTAGTGGCAGGCACCTTGAATATAGACGGATCCCTGACGGTGCGGGTAACCCATACGGGCCGTGATACCGTCCTGCAGCAAATTGTACGTATCACCAGAGAGGCCCAGGGGCGCAAGGCGCCAATCCAGAAATTGGCCGACCGGGTCTCCGGAATTTTTGTGCCGGTTGTTTTAGTGATTGCGATGGGTACGCTCGCAGGATGGCTCTTGGCAGGCTGGGG
Source organism: Rhodothermales bacterium (assembly GCA_022820435.1). Taxonomy (GTDB): domain Bacteria; phylum Bacteroidota; class Rhodothermia; order Rhodothermales; family Bin80; genus Bin80. The sequence continues at coordinate 11,362 of JAJEFL010000166.1, read as the reverse complement.
CCTAGAGCATGGGCTGATTACATTCGTCTCAGTACTCATTATTGCCTGCCCATGTGCGCTGGGATTGGCAACCCCTGCTGCCGTGGTTGCAGCAACCGGCGTGGGTGCCGGTAGAGGAGTCCTGTTCAAGGGGGGGGATGCATTGGAGCGGATTACCCGGATCACACATGTTGTTCTGGATAAAACGGGAACGCTCACCACCGGTCATCCAGTAGTTCAATCCATTGGAGTTTCCTCAGAATACTCCGAATCGGCAGTCCTCCAGATGGCCGCCTCGCTGGAGGTGCACTCACAGCATCCTTTGGCAGAAGCCATTGTCAGGAAGGCTAGAGAGACAGGGGTTGATTACATGGATGTCAAAGAGTCTGAATTCGTTCCCGGTCAGGGAATTTCCGGGATCGTAGCGGATCGTGAAGTATGGATCGGCAGCGATGGTTTTCTGGAGCAGAGAGGTATTGATATTCCATCAGCTGCTTCAAGAGATGCAAGGATCCACATGGCTGTTGAGGGGCAGTGGTGCGCACAGTTCGTAATCACAGATACACTGCGGAGTACATCCAGGGATGCAGTTGCACAGTTGCTGTGTCAGGGACTGACGGTGACCATGCTGACCGGAGACACAGAAAAAAATGCAATGATCACCGCACAGGAGGCGGGTATAGGTCACCTGCAAGCCGGAGCAACTCCAGAAGGCAAGCTTGAATTTATTTCGTCTCTGCGAGCAGCAGATACCGGCGTAGCAATGGTTGGGGATGGGATCAATGATGCCCCCGCACTCGCCGAAGCAGATGTGGGGATCGCAATCGGATCCGGTACGCAGGTTGCCGTTGAAACGGCAGATGTTACACTTCTGCGTGAAGATCTGGGATCCGTTGTGGATGCGATCAATATCGGTCGCAGAGCTATGGGCACAATCCGGCAGAACCTGTTTTTTGCGTTCATTTACAACACATTGAGTATTCCCGTAGCTGCCGGTGCATTTTATGGGCTGTTCGGAGTACTCCTCAATCCAATGTTGGCCTCGCTGGCCATGACCCTGTCCAGTTTGTCGGTTGTGCTCAATAGTCTGTATCTGCGTAACAAACTCAAAATCTAATCTGTGATTCTATGCTTCCCGAATGGATGCCCAATATGCACCCCATGGTGGTGCATTTCCCTATTGCGCTGATCATCGTCGCCTTTGCTGTGGATGTGGTCGGCTTGTTTTTGCGTCGTATTCCGATGCTCCCGCGGATGTCAACCATCCTTTATGTGCTTGGGGCGCTGGGAGCCCTGGGGAGTGTGATTTCAGGGGAGTCCGCGGCGGAAACAGTAGAAGTAGCAGGCCAGGCCAGTTCCATTCTGGCCGATCACGAAGATGTAGGCGAAATTGTGATGTATTATTTCCTGATCTATGCGGTCCTCAGACTTGCGCTCTGGTGGCTGTCGTTTCGATTGGCATTCTGGATCCCGCTTGCAGTCATTGGTGCGGTTGGATTGATTCCGTTATTTCAGGCATCCTCGTTTGGAGGCCGTCTGGTATATGAGCAGGGAGTGGGCGTTGCGATGGTAGACTCAATGGCATTACAATTGGAGGAGAAGGAAAAAGAACTTATGAGAATGGGGATCGCCGCAGAGTTTTCGGGGGTCCAGGAGGATGGTTCATGGCAATGGCGGGCAGCAGGTAATGCGGTGAATACGTTCAATACGGCATTTGAGACCGTGATGGGGCAGGTGGTTGCCGATACAGTTCGGGATTCGGACGGGAATTACTGGTTAGCATTGACGGTCACAGAATCCCCTGCCATTGTCACCTGCGGGGTCCCGGTGGCAAACGTTGAATTATTAGCGGAGATGGATCTGTCTGAGTTTAGTGGTTCGGTGCGCCTGATTCATCATGTGAGCAGCCACTTGTCCTATCACTTTATGGAAATGGAAGAAGGAGGGATAAGTCTTGGCGTTTCTGTGGATGGAGAAGAGGAAATAGAAGAAGAATTCGATCTGTCCCAGACTCCGGATGTCGGTGTATTCAGAGTCGTTGGAGATGGGACCCACTTCCGCGGGTATTTTGATGGCGATCTTGTTGTACATGGACATGGTCCTGCGCCAGATGCAGGAGGTACTGGATTCGCTATGATGGGGGCGGGTACAATCAAATTTGCAAGGATGCAGATGGTTGCGCTTCAGTAGCGGCAATGAACCGTGCCGCTATTTCGCTGCCCCTAGACAGTCGTGCGGTGTGGGTTGCATGTATGTAGCTGGAGGGTTATTTTGGAGTATAATTCTTTCAGAATGCTCGTGAATATAAATCGAAAAATCAAGTCTATTTCCGCAAGATGGGATGGAGTAGGTTTATGTCCTCCACATGTCAAGGCAGGTAAGATGGCAGTTTTTGGTTCAAAGTTCTGGAGATATGCGTCCTTGCTGATGATTCTGTCTGGAATACTTCCGGTGCAAAGTACACCTGCGCAGGAGACGGAGCCTCCAAAGTATGAAATGCGTGGTGCCTGGATTGCAACGGACTACGGTCAGGATTGGCCGCTTCACACTTTTGGTGAGTCCGCCCAGAAGGGCTGGATGATCCAGCTTCTGGATTATCTACAGGATGCAGGGATCAATGCAGTATTTTTTCAGGTGCGTCCTCTCGGAGATGCTATGTATGAGTCTAGTCATGAGCCATGGTCACAACTTCTTCTGGATGCACAAGGGAATCCTCCAACTTATGATCCCCTTCTATTTGCGGTTGAAGAGACTCACCGCCGCGGGATGGAATTACACGCGTGGATCAACCCTTACCGGGTACATGATCGTGGAATGCCTCACATAGCGAATAATCATGTCACGGTGACTCACCCAGAATGGACCTATGAGGCCGGAGACTACATCTATCTGGATCCGGGTATACGGGATGTACGTAACTACACATCAAGGATTGTAATGGATATTGCGCGTCGCTATGATGTGGACGGGATCCATCTTTATGATCATTTCTATCCCTATCCCGACGCTCCCCTCACCCTTGATCATCGTCCAGATATGGAGACGTTCGAGCAGGAAAACCGTGGGTTCACGGATATTCTTGATTGGCGTCGGGATAACATCAATCTACAAATTTCCCAGATCGCAGACAGCCTTCGCACATTCAACGCAGACTTAAAATTTGGAGTCAGCCCCTATGGGATCTGGAAAAATGGGGTGCCCGATGAGATCTTCGGTCTGGATGCTTACAATGTGCTCTATGCAGATGCAACCGCATGGATTGAACAAAAGACAATTGACTATCTGGTTCCAAAACTATATTGGGCGTTCGGTGGAGATCAGGATTATGCTAAATTAGCAGAGTGGTGGCAAGACCAGTCAGAAGACCGGCATCTGTATATCGGTCATGCTCTTGATAAAGTCGGCCCTTTGTTCCGTGCAACAGAGGTTCCCGATCAAGCCGCATTCAACCGGAATCATCCCGACATCTTAGGGAGTGTATTTTTCCGTGCATCCCAACTGCACCCACTTCTGGCCAACCGCTTTGCGCAGAGGATGCGGGACGGACTCTACAAATATCCAGCCCTCCCGCCTCCGATGGATTGGAAAGATAAGACAGCACCTCCGGCCCCCCTGAATCTAGCAGTCCAAAAAGATGGAGATTCGATTCAGTTGACCTGGGATGTATCTGGCGATACTCCCGGACGCTATACTGTCTATCGGGTAAACAGCGATTCAAGGCCGGATGCATTCCTTGCCGCGCAGGATCCAGGAAACCTGATTGCTCTGATCGGGGAGCCCCGGTTCAGAGATACTCCAAATTTGGATAGGTCGCAGCAATGGTATTTTGTGCAGTCGGTCAGTGCTAACTCAATAGAAAGTGGACCGAGTAATATTGTGGCATCCCCGGTAGCCGTTACCCGTGAGGTTGCCCCCATTCCGGATCCGATGAGTATCACGGCATATCCCACCATATTTGACGAACAGATACGGATTGATTACTCCTTGCAGGAAGGCAGTCCGGTCACCTTACAGGTATTTGACACGATTGGGCGCAGAGTGACGACCCTGATTGAGGACAAATTCAGACCGTCGGGACAACACACATTTCTACTGTCTTCCAGTGAACATGTCCTCCCCAGCGGGATCTATTGGATTGTTTTGAGTGCAAACCAGCAACGTGTTACCCAGACGGTCATTCGTGCACGGTAAAAAGACCGGGATCTCTCCTAATCCCATTTTCGTGCGTTTCTTAAGGGACAGTGGACGCAAGTATGTTACAGGATCTGATGGGTTCATTTGAGGCGGTTTGTGTATTCCCGTCCACTTCTGGTTCTCCAGCTGTTTCCCGACACGATTTGTCCTATCTGCCTGAATGAAACATAGCGGGGACTGTTCCGCCTGGAGTTGATCAGATCGGCCATCATCTGTGGAGGGGGTTGCGCTACGAGGTCGATGTTTTCGGACTTAGTTGTCCGGTGTCGGTCACTTTGTCAAAGATGTCACCAAAAATTTTTAATTTGGAATTGTCTGAGTCAGACAAGTGGATTTCCATTCCTCTATTTTGAGAAGCATACCGGCGCAGGAGAAAAGTATTCACGAACATTCAACTCAAATGGGCTATAAATGGGGGCTGTTCAAGTCAAAGGAAGAGGCATTTGAGACATAATGATCAACTGCACGGTTACATGCACTTGCGTCGTCTTTTCAAATCAGTGTGCCAGAGATTGCATGCTGAGAGGCGAAATGCTAAATTGAAGAACATCATTCGATCTTGGACATGAATATTTTTTCCTAAATGCAGAACGCAACTACACGTAAGCTGAGGCGGGACATGTTCCAGTCCTTCACGCACCGGGTCAATCATGCAAAGGCAGTCTCTAGTGGAAGACTTTGGAGATATACTTCCTTGCTTGCCATCCTGTCTCTAATACTTCCAGTACAAGGTATGTATGCGCAGGATGCAGAGGTTCCGAAGTACGAATTTCGTGGGGCCTGGATTGCGACGGTCTACAGACTGGATTGGCCTCCGGTCCTTCAGTCAGCACAGAAAGACGAGATGATTCGGCTTCTGGACCATCTTCAGAATGCAGGAATCAATGCAGTATTTTTTCAAGTGCGTTCTCTCGGAGATGCCATGTACGAATCCAGCTATGAGCCATGGTCGAATTTTCTCACCGGCGTACAGGGAAGGGCACCAAATTACGATCCGCTCCAGTTTACGATTGAAGAGGCACATCGCAGAGGGATGGAATTGCACGCATGGATCAACCCTTACCGGGTGCGTCACACCAGCTTAACCAGTGTGGCAGGTAATCATGTTACAGTGACCCATCCAGAGTGGACATATAAGGCAGGGGACCACACGTATCTGGACCCGGGGAAAGAGGATGTACGTGATTATGTGTCTGCAATCGTGATGGATGTTGTCCGTCGCTATGAGGTGGATGGAATCCATTTTGATGATTATTTCTATCCCTATCCGCCGGATCATGTTACCGCATCCAACAATTCTCCAGATCGTGAAACCTTCCAGCAGGAAAGTCGCGGGTTCACGAATATTCTTGATTGGCGGCGGGATAATGTTAATCTGCTGATAGAACAAATCGCAGACAGTTTGCGCACCTTCAATTCGGATTTGAAGTTTGGAATCAGCCCCTTTGGAATCTGGAAAAATGGAGTTCCCCGCGGAATCATTGGTCTGGATGCCTACAATGTAATTTTTGCAGATGCAACCGCCTGGATCAAGTCGAAGACGATTGACTATCTGGTTCCACAACTATATTGGCCCTTTGGTGGAAATCAGGATTATGCAAGGTTAGCAAGGTGGTGGTCTGCCCAGATAAATGATCGGCATCTGTATATCGGGCACGCACTTTACAGGACGGGGAATCCATTCAGTGCAACAGAGGTATTCAATCAGGTCGTATTCAATCGAAGTCAATCCGACATTTCAGGGAGCGTGTTTTTCCGGGCATCCCATTTGTATCCACACCGTTCTGCAGGTTTTGCGGAAAGGATGCGGAATGGACTCTACAAGTATCCCGCCCTTCCGCCAATCATGGATTGGAAAGATGGACAAAAACCGCCCGCTCCCTCCAATTTAACTGCCAAACAGGACGGAGGGGCGGTGCTGTTGACCTGGGAGGCGCCCAGTGATGCATCTGAGCGCTACGCCGTCTACCGGGTCAGCAGTGCTTCAAAGCCAAATGCGGTCCTTGCTGCGCAGGATCCAAGAAACCTGATTGCGCTGACTGGAGAGAACCGGTTCAAAGATGTTAATATTCCGAACCTGAATGAAGGAAGTCAATGGTATTTCGTGCAGTCGGTCAGTAATAACTCGGTAGAAAGTGAAACCATGAACGTTGTCGCATCCCCCATAAGAGTAGCCCGACAGGCAGACCCGGTTCAGGAGCCGCTCAGCATTGCGGCCTATCCTACGGTGTTCGAGAAATATGTACAGATTGATTATTCGCTGCATGCAGCCAGCCCCGTCACCTTGCAGGTGTTTGATGTGATTGGGCGTAATGTTGCCACCCTGCTTGAGGGGGAGTTCAGGCAGCCTGGCCAGTATACACTTTCTCTTTCTTCCATTGAACACCCCCTTCCCAGCGGGGTCTACTGGATTGTTCTAAGTACAAACCGTCAGCGTATTGCCCAGAAAGTGATTCGCACGCGCTAACGTGAAGATCAACCCATCTTAATAGAAGAGATTCGGTTAACTTCCAATCAGAAGAAAGGCCGCACCTGCCAGCAGGCCGCCGAGAATTGGTCCGGCAACGGGAATCCATGCATAACTCCAGTCGCTTCCCTGCTTGTTCTTGATGGGGAGAAGCGTGTGGACAATCCGGGGACTGAGGTCACGTGCGGGGTTAATTGCATAGCCAGTGGTTCCGCCCAGCGTCAGTCCGATGGCCAGAACAATGATGCCAACCGGAATTGCGTCCAATGCGCCAAGGCCCACATCCGGCTCCACAAGGTAAAGCACGGCAAATACCAGTACAAAGGTGGCAATGATTTCGCTCAAGAGGTTGGAGATCGGATTACGGATTGCCGGAGCCGTGCAGAAAACCGCCCGCTTCACATCTGCGTTCTCGGTGATTTCAAAATGATCCCGATAGTGCAGCCATACCAGAAATGCTCCCAATGCACCTCCCAGGAACTGTGCTGCAAGGTATGAGGGAACGGAGGCCAGAGGGAACTCGCCTGCGATTGCAAGTCCAAGCGTTACCGCAGGATTGATGTGTGCCCCGCTATATTTGGCAACAATAAACACCGCGATGAAGACGGAGACTCCCCAGCCCAAATTGATTGCGATCCAGCCTGCATCGTAACCTTTGGTCTTTTTCAATATCACATTTGCAACGACGGCGTTTCCAAGAAGGAGCAGGATGGTCGTTCCAATCAGTTCTCCAATAAAAGGGCTCATAGTTGAGATTGTCAGATGCAAATTATGATTTTTGTCTGCGGCTTTTTGAACGCTCAACTGCTGCAGTCCAGATTTCCATCCGTTCCAGTGCAGTGGAGCGGGGCATACGGGGTTCAAAGGTTTTGTCAATCTGCCATAGTTCACTGATCACGCTTGGGTCGGACCACTGGCCTATGGCGATCCCGGCGAGATAGGCGGCACCCAGGGCGGTGGTTTCATGTACGACGGGCCGAATCACGGGGACACCAAGGAGGTCTGCCTGAAACTGCATCAGCAGATTATTTGCCGTTGCGCCTCCATCTACACGCACCTCTTTCAGGTCCATCCCCGCATCTCTTTCCATGGCATGAATCACATCTGTACTTTGGCAGGCAATGCTTTCGAGTGCGGCCCGGGCGATATGAGCGGCATTGCTGCCGCGGGTTAACCCTGTAATGGTTCCGCGTGCGTACGGATCCCAGTGTGGGGCCCCCAGTCCTGTGAACGCAGGGACAACCGTAACCCCTCCGTTGTCGCTCACCTGTTCGGCGAGCTCCTCAATGTCGGAGGATGACTGAATGATCCCTAATTCATCCCGAAGCCATTGTACGACTGCGCCGCCGACAAAAACACTCCCCTCAAGTGCGTATTGGCAATCATGTTTCAATTGCCATGCTACCGTAGTGAGGAGTCGATTTGTGGAGGGAGTCGCATCTTCCCCTGTATTCATCAGCAGGAAACAACCGGTACCGTAGGTATTTTTGACCATGCCGGGTTCTGTACATACCTGCCCGAAGAGTGCTGCCTGCTGGTCACCGGCAATCCCCGAAACAGGGATCGAAGTCCCTAGAAGATCCGTCTCTCCAACGATGCCGCTTGAGGGGACGATGGATGGCAGAATCTCAATTGGGATATCCAGGAGTGTGCAGAGTTCCTCATCCCATTCATGTCGGTGAATATTACAGAGTAGTGTTCGGCTTGCATTCGATAGATCGGTGCAGTACTGCCTGCCGTTCGTCAGATTCCAGACCAGCCAGGTATCTATTGTACCGACACACAAGTGTCCGGCGGCCGCCATATCCCGGGCATGGGGAACATGATCCAGCAGCCATTTAATTTTTGTTCCAGAGAAATAGGCATCCAGGACTAGACCGGTGCGCGTCTGGAATAAATGTGTGTATCCTGCCGAGCGCAACCGGTCACATTCTCCGGCTGTACGCCGATCCTGCCAGACGATGGCATTACAGACGGGCTGGCCGGTCGTGCGGTCCCACATCACCGTGGTTTCACGCTGGTTCGTGATCCCGACTGCCTTGATGTCCCGGCAGAGCAGCCCACATTGTTGCAGGGCTTGGTTTGCTACCGATAATTGCGATTGCCAGATGTCATTTGGATTGTGTTCAACCCATCCAGATTGCGGATAGATCTGGGGAAATTCCTGTTGGGCCATCCCAACAATGGTGCCCTCTGGATCAAAAATAATTGCGCGGGAACTTGTGGTTCCCTGATCCAGTGCAAGGATGTAAGACATGGATGAAGAATGTTTGAACTGCAAATATACTACTCAATGCAACCCAATGCACAACGAGTCGTAATCAGCACAGGCCATTCTCGTGTTTTATGGATACTTTCACCGTGATCACCGCAATTGCACTATTGTTGATTGCTATTGGTATTGGCCATAAAGGAAACGGTTCCTGGGTAATTTTAGCCGGTTTTGCTCTGGCAGCCGGGGCGGTGATTGCAAGGCTTTGGTCGGGAGGAGGAGCTGTGCAGATCGGGATTGAACTGCTGCGTGATACGGGAATCAGTTTACTTCTGGCGGCGGCGTATATGGGGGTCAGAAAGTTGGCGGAAAGCGCCCGACCTTTTGTCATTCTGGGGATGGCCTCGTTGATCTTATCGGGGCTGCTTTTTGGTGCAAAGTATCTGTGGCAATCTATTTGGCTTCGGGATACGCAGTCCATTCTTGTGGAACTGGGGCCCGATGATTCAATCGGTGAAATAGAAGAAATCCTGAACCGGTATGCTCAGTCCTGGGAGCGTGCATTCCCCACGGTTTCTCTTTCCGAGGATGTTGATTTGGCGCAGGTATATCTCATTCAGGTGTCTTTACGCAATCTGAATCCGGTAATGGACGCACTTTGGGCAGATGCCGAGAATGTTGACCATGTAGAGGTGAATACGGATGTAAGCCTTTTACTTCCTCCGTCTGGTCAAGCCCCGATTCCATCTTCCACTGCGGTTCTGGGGGATGATCCGTATGTGGGAATGCAATGGGGCTTGGATGCGGTTCAGGCACACGAGGCACATGCAATACTGAAAAGTGCAAATCCCGTACGTAAAGCCCGTGTCGCAATTCTTGACACGGGAGTGGAATCAATACATGAAGATTTGCAGGCCGTATATGCGGAGGGGATCATGGATGACGTACATGGTCATGGGACGCACTGTGCAGGGCTCGCCGGTGCGATGACCAATAACGGTTTGGGGATTGCTTCACTGAACTGGGAGGGGCGATTTATTGAGTTACTGGGGTTTCGGGCGCTATCAGGGAACGGTCAGGGCTCGTTAGAGCAGATTGCGCAGGCAATTATTGATGCAACACGCGCCCAGTCAGATGTTATTTCAATGTCATTGGGAAGCAAGTCAGAGGTGCAGCCGCGCGTGTTGGTCAATGCTGTGGAGTACGCACTGGATCGGGGAGTGATTGTGGTTGCTTCAGCAGGGAACTCCAACGAAGATGCAGTAAGCCATTTTCCCTCAAATATTGATGGCGTGATTGCGGTTGCCGCGGTGGATCAGGATCTTGGCAAGGCCGAGTTCTCCAACATGGTCGGGAATCTTTCCCGTCCGCTTGCTGCTCCAGGGGTAGACTTGTATTCCTCGTTTCTTGACGGACAATACAAACCAATGAGTGGTACCTCAATGGCAACCCCTGTTATTGCGGGGTTGCTTGGTGTAATGCGATCCGTGAACCCCGTGTTAACTTCTCAAGAGGCGTACATCATCCTCCATGAGACGGGAACGGAACTCTCGGATACCCCGATTACCGGCCGTTTAGTAAATGCAGCAGCGGCGATAAGCAGCACGGCAGAGTTATAACCTGATCTCTACGACCATCTCAATCTCCACGGCGATACCGATGGGGAGGGAATTCATTCCGACAGCCGCCCGTGCGTGTTTGCCGATCTCAGGGCCGAAGACCTTTACCAGCAGATCGGAACATCCGTTGATGACATTCGGGTGATCCCTGTAATCAGGGGTTGCATTCACCATGCCATTGACCTTAACAATCCGTGTGACCCGGCTTAGGTCGCCGATTTCCTGTTTTAGGGAAGACAGCAGGGCAATTGCGGTTTGCCGCGCTGCCGCGTAGCCTTCTTCTAGCGAGAGATCCTGTCCAAGTTTTCCTGTGATATAGGTGCCGTCTGGCACATAAGGGCCATGCCCTGCCAGAAACACCAGATTACCGGTTTGCACTGCACGCACATAATTGGCAACCGGGGAGGGTGGCGGAGTAAGTTGGATTCCCAATGAATCCAATCGTTCTTCTGGGCTTAGATTTTGCGCTTGAATACAACGTGCAGTCATAATGCTCAAAAAGAGCAAACAAGTTATATGGAATTGAGTGTGCATAAAAGTGAAATTAAGCGTGATCTGATGAAGTGGTATGAGAAAAACGAAAGCTTGCCCCGACTAATTGATGATGTATGCGGTTTAAGAGATTCTCTGTCAACTCCGATCTACTGCTCCGATAGTGGCATCTTCATCTTTTCATAGAGGACAAACAGGTGGTCAACCCGGTCCCGTTCCGAATCAAAACGCGGACGGCGATACAGTTTATCCACGGCTTGATCAAGCTTCCGGTGTGCCCGACGCAGATCCGGCGGCATCAGATCCGGATCATACAGATCCGACAGTGTTGCCTCCGGATAGGCGGCGCGAGTTTCCAGGATTGCCTGTGCCAAAGGCGCAAGCAATGTCAGATCTGAA
>JAJEFL010000170.1:0-26273 GCA_022820435.1 Rhodothermales bacterium | reverse complement strand
CATTAACATCCTGGCGAAATTTGTCCGGGATGGATAACTCTCTCGTGTCCGTTTTGAAAAGCGAACCATTTACGGTGCAAAGGATGCGAAAGATCAGCGGCGGCAACTCATGCGGCGCAAGGTCGAGCAGGCGGAAGAAACCATTCCAGATGTCACGAAAGCCACGGGGATTATTGTCCCTGCACTGGCCCTGTTTGGGAGTCTGCTCAATGAGAAGCAACGACGTCTATTTGCGGGCCTCACCTCGCTTTTGTGGGGCTATGGCGGGGATCAACGGGCCGCAAACGTCTTCGGGCTGTCCCGCAACACCGTTCGCAAAGGACGGATAGAATTATCTACGGGAGATGTGGAACCAGATCAAGTTCGTCGGCCGGGAGGCGGGCGTACTCCGTTGAAAAAAAACTCCCCATGTGATTGATGAACTCCTTGAATTGATCCGACCGGAGACGGCGGGCGATCCGATGGGGGCCTGCTATGGACTCGCCGCTCGCTGGTAAAGTTGGCCGAGGCCTTAACCGAACGTGGGATCAAATTCAGTCCAACCACCGTGGGGAAGTGGCTTCGATTCCTTGGATACTCGCTACGTTTGAACCGAAAAGGCAGCAGCAGTAATCTGAATCTACAGTAATCCCCGTGAACGGGATAACCAATTCAAATACATCGAGGCCCTACGTAAATATTGCCAGCAGATGGGGATCCCGGTCATTAGTGTGGATACCAAGAAAAAGGAATTGATTGGGTTATTTGCCAATGCCGGAGCCATATGGGCGAACGTATCCAAGCGGGTGAACGATCACGACTTCCGGTCTCTGACGATTGCGAAGGCAATCCCCTACGGGATTTATGATCTGCTGTTCAAACATGGGTTCATGTGCCTTGGAGATTCCTCGGATCCGGCCGAATTCGCCGTGGAAAATCTTGTACGATGGTGGAAAAATCGGATGCACCCGATATTCCAATGCCGACCGAATCGTCATTCTGGCCGATTGTGGCGGCTCCAATGGCAACCCCTCCCGCGTCTGGAAATACTTTCTGCAAACCCTCCTGCCCGATGTCTTTCAACTACAGATCACCGTGTCCATGATCCCGCCGGAGCAAGTAAATGAAACCCCATTGAACACCTCTTCTTCAGTGCGATCAACTGCAACTGGGCAGGCCGACCATTGGAATGCTGGAAGACGATTCTAAACTACATTCGAACCACCACCAACAAGTCTGAACTCAAAGCGGATGCCGTTCGGGTGACCAAACCATATCAAACCGGAATCAAAATCAGCAAAGAGCAGATGGATCCATTAAATCTGATTTACAATGAATTCTGTCCCCGGTGGAATTACACCGCCAATCCCGGAAACTCATCCGCCGATAATATGCTCACATTGGAAGCCTGTCTCGACAAACTGAAAAAGAAAGGCGAAACTTCAATCCCATAACACAGTAGAGTGAAGGTATCGGGCAGCATCCAATGGAATCAGGATGGGTAATTCATTCTTTGGTGCGCCCTTAGCGCTATTCTCTATCTGTTGATGAAATCACAAGAAAAGCTATGGATAAAGGCATGAATCAAAAAATCATCCCAAACTTATGGTTCGACGAAGAGGCGGTTGAAGCTGCTCAATTTTACACATCAATATTTCCGGATTCCAAGAAAACTTTCACTTCTCAAATCAAAGACACGCGATCATGCGATTGCGATATTGTCAGCTTTGAACTCATGGGCTATGAGTTTCAGGCAATTAGTGCGGGGCCATACTTTAGGCCAAATCCATCAATGTCATTTATGGTTAATTTTGATCCAAAATATGACAGGGATGCTCGGAAGCGGATTGAGGAAATTTGGGATAAGTTATCCGAAGGCGGCAAAATACTCATGCCTTTAGATACATACCCATTTAGTGAACGCTATGGCTGGATTCAAGATAAATACGGGTTTTCGTGGCAGTTGATTTATACTGATCCAGAAGGAGAAGATCGTCCGCGTATCCTTCCTTCCTTCATTTTTGTAACAGACACATGCGACAAAGCTGAAGAGGCAACAGGGTTTTATCTCTCTGTTTTCAAAAATACCAAGCGTGGTGCTATTAGCCGTTATCCTGCTGACTTGGAACCGAATAAAGAAGGTTCGATTATGTTTACCGACTTCAAGCTAGAAGATCAGTGGTTTGCAGCAATGGACGGAAGCACGCGCATGCATGACTTCGCTTTCAATGAGGCCATTTCATGGGTGATTAACTGTAAAGACCAAAAAGAAATAGACTATTACTGGGACAGACTTTCGGCAGTGCCGGAAGCAGAGCAGTGTGGTTGGGTTAAAGATAAATATGGAGTTTCTTGGCAAATCCTCCCTCAACACATGGGTAAGTTGGTAGCTGAAAGCCCAAACAAGGCAGCTGCTGTGCTCAAGATGAAAAAGATACTCATTGCTGATCTTGAGCATAGCGAATAAAAAATAAATAATGGGCGAAAAGTGCTCCAATTTACAGCGTGACCGCCAGCCAATGCCGAAATTTGCATGAGACGCTTTGCAAGAAGTCAAAGTGATAGACGATTATAAACAGCGTCCGGCGTGCCAGAAAAACGATTACTGGCGGAGAGGGAGGGATTCGAACCCTCGGTACCCGGTTAGGGTACACTCGCTTTCCAGGCGAGCCCGTTAGACCGCTCCGGCACCTCTCCTAGACTTCCATGATGTCTTTTTCCTTCTCGTCAAGGAGTTTGTCAATTGCAGTGACAAACCGATTTGTCTCTTTCTGCAATTTCTCTTCGGCGAAGTATCGCATATCTTCCGAGAGGTTCTCGGCTTCCTGCGTGGATTTTAATTCGTCTTTTGTGCTGCGACGGATGTTGCGGATGGAAATTTTCGCCTGCTCCCCGATCTGCCGGACCCGCTTACACAGGGCAATCCGCCGCTCCTCGGTCAATGGCGGAATCGGTACCCGGATCAGTGTGCCGTCATTAGACGGGTTTAATCCAAGGTTTGCAGACTGCACCGCTTTCTCGATAGCATCAATTGCGGACTTGTCCCAGGGAGTCACCACCAGGAGGTCCGGCTGGGGGGCGCTGACCGTTGAAATTTGATTGAGCGGCGAAATACTGCCGTAGAATTCAACACGGACATTCTGCAGCATGGCCGGCGTGGCCCGGCCCGCCCGAATCGCAAGCAATTCTTTATTCAGATGGCTCAGGGAGCACTCCATCTTTTCGTTGTTTTCCAAAAGAAGGATCTCCAGAAGTTCGTCTAACATGACTCAAAAAAACTAATCCCAATGTACATAAGATCCCACTTTCTCACCAAAGACAATTCTTTGCAGGTTTCCCGGCTCATTCACATTACACACGACAATCGGCATCTTGGATTCCTCAAGCAAGGTGAACGCAGTTTTATCCATAACTTTCAGCCCCTGGCGGATTACTTCATGTCCGGCAATCTGTGCGAAGTGCTCGGCTTTTTCATGCACCTCAGGATCGGCCGAGTAGATTCCATCCACACGTGTTGCCTTGACCACCACATCCGCATCGATCTCCAGTGCACGCAGTGCAGCTGCGGTGTCCGTCGTAAAATAAGGGTTCCCGGTTCCACCGCCAAAAATAACAATACGGCCTTTTTCAAGATGGCGGATTGCCCGCCGGCGAATAAAGGGTTCGGCAATCTCTTCCATCTTGATGCTTGAGAGCAGGCGGGTTTCAAGGTGCAGTTGCTCCAGCGCATCCTGCAGCGCCATGGCATTAATCATCGTTGCCAGCATCCCCATGTAGTCTCCATGGGCACGGGTCATACCCCGGGCTGTGGTCATAACCCCCCGGGATATATTGCCGCCGCCAATGACAATTGCCAGTTCAATCCCGTTTTGGACGACTTTCTGCAGATCTTCTGCCCAGGCAGAAAGCACCTTGGAATCAATGCCAAACGCCTGACTCCCTAACAACGCCTCGCCGCTGAGTTTTACCAGAACCCGTTTGTAGATGGGCTGTTTCGGCTGAGAGTCTTGCATGGTAAGTGCCGGAAGGCCAAACTATTCACCGAGTGCACACCGGACAAATCCGTCCACTTCTGCACCGGCTTTGGTGAGTACATCCCGCACCCGCAGCGAGGCATCCTTGACAAAGGGCTGCTCAACCAGAACATTGTCCTTGAAGAATCGCTCCAGTTTCCCTTTGGCGATCCGGTCTAGAATCTGCTCAGGTTTTCCTTCAAGTCGCGCCGCCTCACGGCCGATTTCGTATTCCTTGTCCTGTGTCTCTTGCGGCACATCCGCGCGATGTGCCGCCAAAGGGTTCAGGGCAGCGACCTGCATCGCAACATCCCGTCCGATTTCGGTCAGATTTCCATCTCCCTTGAGTGAAACCAGAACCCCCAGACGGGATCCAGGATGGATATAGTCAATCACCTGCCCCTCTTCCGAGGAGATCACCGAAAATCTGCGGACCCCCAGTTTTTCACCGATCTTGCCGGTGAGGTCGGTCTGCGTCTCTTCAACGGTACGGCCGCTTTCCATGGATAAGCCCATGAGTGTCTCCAGATCCGGGGGCAGCAGTGCCAGGATGAGGTCGGCGATCGAATCTGTGAAGTCCGCAAATTCTTCGTTCCGGGCTACAAAATCGGTTTCGCAGTTCACCTCCGCAATGATGCCGATGCGCCGGGAGTGATGAATGCGTGTCACCACGAGCCCCTGCAGTGCTTCGCGGTCGGCCCGCTTTGCCGCCACACGCTGACCTTTTTTGCGCAAAAGGTCAATCGCGGCCTCCAGATCTCCATTCGAGTCGCTAAGGGCACGTTTGCAGTCCATCATTCCCGCACCGGTCTGGTCGCGGAGTTTCTTTACATCTTTTGCTGAAATAGATACTTTTGTCATCAGAATAAGGTTGTTTACAGAACGGGGTTTCGTTCAGGCACGGGCGGCTGGCGGCCATAGACTCAAAAGAGAAGGGAATGTCCGTCCCCATACCGTCTGCCAGTGAGCGCGGTGTTGAAGTTTAACGCGTTTTCTGTTCCCTGCGCTTTTCGTTTTCTGCTTTTTTGTTTGCTGCTTCAATCTGCGCTGCTTTTCGGCCTTCATTGACCGCCTGGGCAATCGTCTGTGTAATCATATGGATCGACTTGAAGGCATCGTCATTGCACGGAATGACGTAATTCACCAGATCAGGGTCACAGTTTGAGTCCACCATGGCAATGATGGGAATGCCAAGTTTCCGCGCTTCATTGACGGCAATCCGCTCCCGGCGGATATCCACAACAAACAGGCATCCAGGGGTACGGGGCATGGCAGCAATACCGCCGAGGTTTCGCTGGAGTTTGTCCAACTCACGGGATTTCATGAGCCGTTCTTTCTTTTTGAGTTGATCCAGAGTTCCGTCCTTGCCCATCTTTGCCAGTCCTTCCATGCGGCGGATACTGTTCCGGATCGTCTGAAAATTCGTGAGCGTCCCTCCAAGCCACCGCTCCACAACGTAAGGAGATTCGCAGGCCTCCGCCGCTTCTTTGACCGTTTGGCGTGCCTGCTTTTTGGTTCCGACAAACAGGATTGATTTTCCCTGCCGGGCAAAGCGGGCGGCGGCGTTTGCCGCCTGTTCAAGCATTTTTTGGGTCTGCAGGAGATCAATAATATGGATCCCGTTGCGCTGCATAAAGATGTAACTGCGCATTTTGGGGTTCCAGCGACTGGTCAGATGGCCAAAATGCGTGCCGGCCTTTAACAGGTCCTCGACCGAAACCCGGTATTGGGCCACATCCGGTGTAGAAAGGGGGGTATTCATGATAAATTAAACTGGGTTAAGCCGCCAGAACGATCACCTGCATGGCCAACCGGAAAGGCACCCGGCCATGCATCCAGTTCTGTGCGAAATGAAGTTTACAGGAATGAATGAGTTATCGTTTGGAGAACTGGAACCGCTTGCGTGCTTTGGGGCGGCCGTATTTTTTCCGTTCCACCATTCGGGGGTCCCGCGTCAGGAAGCCAGCATCCCGCAGGGGCTTGCGCCGCTCTTCATCCGCTTTCACAAGTGCACGTGAGGTGCCAAGCCGGATAGCTTCGGACTGGCCAGTGAGTCCGCCTCCCTTCACATTGACCACCAGATCATACATTCCGGTCGTGTCGGTGACTTCAAAGGGGGAGAGCAGGGCCCTGCGCCGGGTCTCCAGTTTAAAGTACTCATCAATCGGACGCCGGTTGATGAGTATCTGACCGGAACCGGGGCGTAAATAAACCCGGGCCGTTGACGTTTTTCGGCGTCCAATCGCGATAAATTCAGTGATTTTTGCCAT
The DNA here is from genome assembly GCA_022820435.1 of Rhodothermales bacterium. Classification (GTDB taxonomy): domain Bacteria; phylum Bacteroidota; class Rhodothermia; order Rhodothermales; family Bin80; genus Bin80. The sequence continues at coordinate 20,011 of JAJEFL010000170.1, read as the reverse complement.
GAGCGGGCAAGTTTGTTAATCAGGTTCTAAGGGTGAATCGGAAGCTCTTCGGGCTGCTGTGCACTGTGTGGATGCTCTGCACTGGCGTAGACCTTGAGTTTGGTCAGCATTTGGCGGCCAAGCGGGCCTTTGGGCAGCATCCCCTTCACGGCATGGCGGACTAGATGCTCTGGCTTTCGCTGACGCATAACGCGCACGGTCCGCGATTTCAGCCCGCCGGGATAGCCGCTGTAACTGTAGTAGAGTTTTGCGTCTTCCTTGTTTCCAGTGAAGCGGACCTTGTCGGCATTCACGATGATCACATAATCCCCTGTATCCACATGGGGCGTAAAAGATGGTTTATGTTTGCCGCGCAGAATGGTCGCGACCCGTGATGCCAGCCGGCCGACCACGGCCTGCTGTGCATCAATAACATACCATTTGCGCTGAACCTCGCTGGGTTTAGCACTCCGAGTTTTATAAGTCTGAGTTTCCATTGCTTTGCACAATTGGCGATGCGTATTTATAGCGTAGCACACTAATACGCACAGCCCGGACACAAAGTTCACAGGGCTCCTTAATAGTCGTCTCCGGTGTTGAGCATCACCGGCATAATCAGGAGTGTGAGGTCCTGGAGTTCGTTCTGCGGGATCGGCCGCATGAGGGCCGCACGGTTGGGGGTCCCCATCGACAGGGATACTTCGCCTGGGGGCAGATTTCTGAGCAGATCCAGAAGGTACTGTGCATTGAATCCGACCTGTGTTGCGTCACCGCGGTATTCGCAGGAGATCGTTTCTGCGCCTTTACTGGAACGTTCGACATCCCATGCACTGATCTCAATCTCGTCATCTTTGCAATCAAGCAGGATCTGATGCGAGTTCTCCGAGGCAAAAAAGTTTACGCGGCGTACGCTGTCCAGCAGATCGTCCCGGTTCAGGAGCACAATCTTGTCGTTTTCGGTCGGGATTGCGCGTTCATAGTTGGGAAAAGAGGCGTTGATCAGTGTACTGCTGATCTGCGTGTGGCCAAATTTGAAGGAGAGGTAGTTCTCGCTGATTTCAATCTTGCATTTACTCGCTCCCTCCACGCGTGCCACCTGCTGGAATGCTTTGAAAGGGGCTAACGCACTGACATCTAGTTTCCCTTCGTAGTCCTGAAAGATGCACCGTGCAAGCCGGTGTCCGTCCGTTCCGACAATCCGGGCGGATCCTTCAAGGACTTCGAAGAGGATTCCCATCATGCCGGGGCGGGACATATCCTTGCTGACCGCAAAGTTAACGAGGTTAAATCCGGCTTTCAGCTGTCCCCGGTCAAACTCTACGGACTGGGCTTCCGTAATGGACGGGAAGTCCGGGAATGAGTAGCCTTCGAAGCCCATCCAGTCATATTGTCCGCGGTCATGCGAGAGGATGACTTTGTAGCTTTCTTTCACCTCAAAGGTGATGGGGATTTCGGGGAGGGTCCGGCAGGATTCAAGGAACTGCTTTGCGGGAACCGCAACCAGATCAAGGTCCTCATCCGGTTCACTGGAGAACGAGACAGGAAAGCGATGCCGGATGGACACTTCCAGATCGGAAGCCCGAACTTCCAGAAGTTCCCCCTTGCGCTGCAGGAGGATACATTCCAGGATTTCCTTGTCGGATTTGCTGGGCAGGGCACCACTGACGGTGTCCAGTGCGGTGTAGAGAGCGGTACTAGTAGTCGAGAATTTCATGAAAAAAGGATCTGTCAATCAGATAACAGGTGAACTTTGCGCCGAATATCAGCGAAGCGGTTCCGGTAGTTGTTATCTGTTTCTATGAGATTGTTCACGCTTTTGATTGCGTGAACGACCGTGGAATGGTCTCGGCCTCCAAATTGCAGGCCGATTGCTTTATGCGTATAATCTAACTCCCGGCAGAGATACATGGCTAACTGGCGGACTTGTACGATCTCCCGCTTCTTTGTTTTTTCGTGAAGGCGGTGCTGATCAATTCCAAAATACTCACAAACCAGTTTTTGTACACGATCAATGGAGAGCGTTGTATGGGGGCGGCGAATAAAATCCTTCAGGGCCTGTTTTGCCAGGTCCTCATTGATCTCCTGTTTTGTGTAGGTCGCCTGTGCCAGGAGCCGGACGAGGGCCCCTTCCAGTTCCCGGATATTTCGGGTGATATTCCGGGCAATATAGTTGATCACATCAATTGGCAGCTCCAGTCCGATTTCCGCGGCTTTACGGAGCAGGATTGCGGTTCGGGTCTCAAGGTCCGGCGGCTGGAGGTCGGCCTGAAGTCCCCAGCAAAAGCGTGAGAGCAATCGCTCCTCAATTCCGCTGATCTCTTTTGGCGGACGGTCTGCACTGAGGATGATTTGATTTCCTCTCTGCTGCAATTCGTTGAAGATGCAGAAAAATTCTTCCTGTGTTTTCTCTTTCCCGCCGAAAAATTGAACATCATCAATGATAAGGACATCAATTTTCCGGTAGCTTCGCGAGAATTGCTGGACCTGTTTTTCCTGGATAGCCCGTACAAAATCATTGGTGAACCGTTCGCTGGAGATATAGAGGACCTCTTTGTCTGGTTTGAATTGGCGGACCTGATTCCCGATGGCCTGCATAAGATGTGTTTTGCCTAGTCCGACACCGCCGTAGATCAGAAAGGGGTTGTAGGCGGTACCTCCTGGAGATTTGGCAATCGCCTGCGAGGCACTGTAGGCCAGGTGATTGCAATCCCCAACGATGAACTTCTCAAAGGTATAGCTCTCGGTCAGATTGCTCTTGACTTTGGGGGCACGGACATCTTCGGCAGGGGAAGAACTCACGATCTCGGCAGGGCGATCCGTAGAAGCGGGGACCCGGTAGGTTCGGTGTTCACGATCCGGCTCCATATCCTGCACAACCACCACCTCATAGCAGAACTGGCTTTGTTTGCCCAGCACCCGCGACACCGTCGAGCGGATGAGTAGATTATACTGTCCCTCCAGATATTCATAATGGAATGGACTAGGCACTTGAATGGTCAGTTTTGCGGCTCCCTCTTCCCCAGCCAAAGCAATCGGCTTCAGTTTACTGAACCAGGTCAGGAAGCACTGAGGGGTCACATTATCTTGGATCACGTCGAGGCAGGCACTCCAGGCAGATTCTGCGGTGTGTGGCATTAAGGACAGGCTCGTTGAAACGGGTTGAATGGACTGTAATCTAACAAGGGGTAAAGAATTGCTTTGTGTGACCAAAGATACGAAATGAACAGGCACTTCAGATAGAAGGATCCGCAAGTTATCCACAACTTATCCACAAAAATTACCAGAATGCAAAAATTGAACAATTCTTGAATTGTGGGCGCTGGCCGGCTTCAAGGGGCACTTTAGGGGGGTAAATGGCCCCAAAAGAGGCCAAATATCCCTGAAATTGCATCTCAAGGGGGAAAATTCAGCCAAAGGCGTTGAATTCTGGGCAGCGGCGATGGAGATACTCACAACTTATTCACAGTTCGGGGCCCTGCAGGAAAAGATGTTCCTCCGAGGGAGAAATTTTAGGAATTATAGCGAAAATAACGGCCTGGGAAGGAAACTTTTCCAGCCAGACGCACAACACGGACACAATCGGGAAGGAGCATCGCCCTCCCCGATTGCCTACGCTGCATCATCCGCATAATGCAGTGTCCGTCAGGGGTTATAAGACAAAGTCCCCCGTTGGTTCAAAGGCACGGCAGTTATGTAACCTCCGCTTTCGTCTGCGAGGTGGCAAGAGGATCTGCCGGTTCCTGAATGAACTCACGGGCACCGGTGCATAACGAAATGAAATTTTTTCTTCACCTCTTCGTTCCGTACTTATTGGAGATGGTCCCGGGCTGGGTTCAAGGTCAGGGACGAGAAACTCTATCGTACTGCAAATGGATGAACTAGGTGGTCGGCGTTTTCTGCATGGTTCAATGATGACAGAGCGTTTGCAAATCCGTCAGGTCAAACGGTGATCCCTCTAATGGATGGGAAGAATGTGATCTGTCTCAATGAGGGCATAATGGCCATCGGTGCCGAACGGGAGGAGGGGGCGGTTGCCATTTTGTGTCACCGTAGAATTCCGCCGGTGTGGCTCCCGGATATCAATGCAGTGACGCATGTGTGGATGGTGTGCTTACACCTTGCTGATTCCGCTTTTGAAGAGGTATAGAGGCGGCTTATTATTCAAATCCCCAAATGCGGAACTGCTGTGGGAATCAGAGCGTATACCTGTGCCAAGTTTGATTACCAACCCCGAAGTCCAGATAACATGAAACGCCGCAAACCCATCGGCCGGCCCCACGCAAAAGTTGAAATGTGGGAGAAAAAATTTGAGCGTGACTTCGTCAGGATGCTGGAAGAAGAATTGGATGCTGAACTTGCTCCTATCAGTTCAGATCTGTTCAGGACATATGCTGTGACATATACTGATTCAAGGGCGAAGGGACACGACGATGAGAAAGCGGGGGATGATGCAGTCCAGGCCGCAATAGATGCCGCACTTTTTACAATCGCCCGCGCATGCGGAGACAGGGTGAAATGGGAAAAAGAAAAACCAATCTATGACATCAGCAAATTGAGGTTTGATGCCCATGGAATCCAGCACGCTCACCGCATTGCTGCCGAAATCGCCTCGGGCATCTGCAAGACCGATATCCCTGACTGGGATATTGACGAGCACCGTGACAACCTTTACCAAGCCGCCTACGGAGCAGCATTCTTTGCATGCGCAATTGATCAGAATAAAACCAATGTACAGGGAGTCGCAATAGGGAAATCAGTTCGGTACATGGCGACGATTGCCGTTGGCCGAGAATACGAAGAGAAAATACTGCCTCACCGCGTCCCGGATATAGACTGGGACACGAGTGAAGACTACACAGCTTTTCGCCGCCGGATGATTGACCGCTTCCTGAACGCTGGAGCAGACCTCAAGAAGAGTGAGGCAATGGCAGAAAATGCAGTGCGAATGGTCCTGATTAGAGATGCCTTTGATCCCGGCGCACGCTACACGGATGTGCTAGTAGAAGAACCAGAACTGGGGTTCTATTTATGATTTCCACGCCGCTGCCGGAAAAACGAGGAAAAAATCATCATTCCATACAGCGTAAAGCAATTGAAGAGTGCTGATGCGGACGTTGAAGACCGGAGAAAAACAACCCACCCAACTCCTCAAAAGCAGAGCCGCTGAGTGGCAGGATCATACAAGTGTGCAGCAGAATTCTTGTAGCGCCTAAGAGTATAGACAGCATGAAACCGCGCAGACCTATCGGCCAGCCCCGCTCCAGAAGAGAATTTGAAGCGAGAGAGCAGGAAATTGCACAGGACTTCGTCAAGGGACTGGAGGAAGAGTTGCGGGCGGATCTTACGCCCATCGGCTTCGCCCTCTTCAATGCATTGACGACGACCTATGTTAAGTCAAAGGCACAGGGGAGCAGTGAATCGAAAGCGAAGAACGACGCATACCTGACCGCAAAGTCTGCTGCACTTTTTGCCATCGCCCATGCAGGCGGAGGGGTGGAGAGTCTGAAAAATGACCGTCCACACTACGATATCAAGAAATTGAAGTTTGATCCCCATGGTGCCAGACGTGCCCGGCATGCTGCCGACGAAATTGCTCAGGACATCAGTGAGACCGAGATCCCCGCGTGGAATATTGACGAACACCGCAAGGACCTTTACCGGACCGCGCACATAACGGCTTTCTGCACCTTCGCAGTTGATCAGGATGAAACCAATGCCCGGGCAGTCGCGATTGATGAGTCTGCCAGATACATGGCGGCGGTTGCCGTTGGTCCGCCCGTCAAGCAGAATAGAATTCCCAACCATGTTCTGGATCTGGACTGGGATACGGAAGGATACTATACAAACTTTCGCACACGGGTTAAGAACCGCCTTCTAAGATCGGGGAAAAATCTGGAGGAAAGCATGGCAGGGGCGGAAAACGCCGTACGAATAGTTCTGATCAGGGAAGCTTTTGATCCCGGCGGATACTATTCGAGGATGCTGACCGACGAGGAGACGCTGGAGATCTATCCATGATTGCCGCATCGTTGCCAAAGAGACTAAAAAACAAAATCAACCCGCACGGTGTAAAGCAGCCAAAGATTGCCGCTGCGGGCCTGAAGGAATGAGAGAAACCGCCCGTCCAGCGAATCAAAAGCGGAGCCGCAGATTGATTGGAGCGTACAAGTGCATCACCGTATGATCCTCGTAATGCCTGAAGTTCAGACAGGATGAAACCCCGGAAACCCATTCGGCCGCGCCTCGTCACAAAAGAAGATGAAGCAAGGCGGTTGAAAGAAATTGAACAGATGTGTGTTAAGGGGCTGGAGGAAGAGTTGCGAGCCGAACTTTCTCCAATCGGATCGCATCTCTCAATGATGTTCCTGAGTGCATATATTAAGGCAAAGGAGCGCGGGGACAGTGAAGAAGATGCGTCGATCGACGCATACTGGGCAGCAAAATATGCCGCACTTCATGCAATCGCCCGCGCAACAGGAATCTGGGTAAGACGGGAAAATGACAACCTCGTTTACGACAGCAAAAAACTGAAGTTTGACCCCCATGGAATCAGGTACACCCATCAGATTGCCGCCGAAATCGCTCATGACATCTGCGAAGTCGACATTCCCGCCTGGAATATTGACGAGCACCTTCAGGGCCTGTACCAGACCGCGTACCTAACGGCCTTCTGCGTCTTCGCAGCGGAGGGGGATGCAACCAATGCCCGGGCCGTCGCAGTCGTTGAATCCGCCAAACATATGATCACGATTGGCATTGGGCAGAAAAGTGAAGAGAAGAGACTTCCCCGTCGTGTCCGGAACATAGGCTGGAACACCAGAGGATGCTACGCAAGCCTGCGCCGCCAGATTACGGGCCACTTTCTGGAGTCTGGAATAGATCCCAAAGAGAGCAGGGCGATGGCAGAAAATGCCATCCGAATCTTTCTGATTAAGGATGCATTTGATCCCGACAGATACTTTTGGGGCTTGTTGGAAGAAGAATATGGGCTGTTTGATTATGACTTCCACTATGACATGGATTATGACTATCCAGATCCCGGCAATGCGCAGAAGACATGACAGTTGCCTTCACCGTTGAGTCCCTTGCAAAACTCCCCGGGGATACCCCAAAACTCAAGTAAATTTGAGACATTCCCGCCAACCCGAAATTTGCAAAATTCAGGAATCACCGAGTCTAGGAATTTTGCAAGATGCCAGGATTTTGTTTAATTAAACCTTTTTGGTATATTGTAACCCATGAATGTGTGGGTACGATACGATGCCCGCACATTTAACAAACATTTTCCTCTGAGGAAATCCCGTCCCCTCCCATTTTTTGGCATTCTTCTTCGCGGCCATTACAGTGTTGGTGAGCGGTTGTTCTGACAACCAGATTACCGAAATTGATCGGCCAGAACAGCACTCTCTGGATACGCCGGAAGCATATTTGGAGGCGATTGCCAAAGTTCAGCAGGAGATTCATCAAAACATTTCAAGTGCCATTCGAAAGATGGAAGAAAAGGAGTTTGGGAAGGTTATGGGCAAGGTTGAAAAAGTGATTGAACGTTCGCCAGTTGTTGAGGCCTATTCTAAAGCGGAGGGGAACTATTCAGTTCGAAAGTTTTCGGAGGAGGAATACGTCATACAAAATGGATGGTGGGAAGAAAACAAGGGCGATTTATACAGTGCGCTTGATCCCATCATTTCAATGGAAAGTATGATGAAGATGGAGAGTCTGATGACAGAATTTTATCCGATGTATGGCTCAGCAGAGGTTGATACAATGGGATGGCGGGCAATTATGCAGAAAGCAAAACAAGATGGATGGGCCAAGGGAACCGGCTTGATTTGCAGCAGCCCTCAAAAAGTTAAAATTAACAGGGCCGGTATTTTTCCGATGCCGTCTACCACAATGATAACGAGGTGGTTTGGGGGTAGTGAGGCGCAATCTTCGTGCATATCATGTTGTATTGAATGTTGTAGTTGTGCAGGAGAATGTAGGGATATGCCATGGAATTCAATTGCCATATCTTTTTGGAATGCTTTAATAACCGGTAGTGTCTGCGCAATTGCTGCGGCTGCGGGAGGGCCGGTAACATGGTCTGTATGCGCTGGAGTCGGAGTCTGGACATTTAATTTTAGCATGATGGGTCAGTTATGGCATATCTATAGATGTGCGGATAAGTGCAGTAACGCACCTCACTGTAAAGTATGTCCAAGGGCGTTCTCGGAAAACTGGCTAGGTGCGGATTGCTCAAGAGCACATCTGTGGTAATGTTATTTAATCAAACCAGAAAAATGAAAAGGGAAAAGAGGAAGTTTCTAGCCAAAATTTTTGCTTCGGTCTCGTTCACGTTAATTGGGTTTCACCACTATTTGCAGACATTTGATGGGGTTTACAGTCAGGGGGATTTGTTGTGGGGGATTGGAGTTACGATAGTTTCGTGTATGGTTGCTTTCATGTATTTCTCCGTAGCCAAGAAGATAGAACGCTTCAGCCCTGCATGGTTCACTGCGTTGTTTACCGTTGTAACCCTTATGCTCTATGGGACAGTAATGTCTGTGAGTTCTCCGGGAGTTGAAAATGAAGCATGGGGAGAATATATCTTTTGGTTTGGCATTACGATATTTTCTGTACATCACCTGTCTCGCCATTTCGAGAAGCCTCTCGGAAAAGACTCATTCTTCAAGCGCATAAGGTTAACAGAGGGCGCAGATGACGCTCGCACATAGGGCAGGTGCGGCAATTCACACACGGGAGAAACCCGTAAAGAAGAAAAGGGGGGACGGAGCGGAAGAGGGTCCAAAGCTCGGCCGCGGCCGTCCGAAAAAGGGTGAGGGGTCTCCTTCCAGGGAACCGAAGCGGCTGGAACGTCAGCGGGCAGTGAGCGTGGAGCAGATGCAGGAAGATTTACCGAAGCAGTGAACGGTGGGTGGGCTGTAAGCGAAATTCCACGGGACGCCCCAAGCATGGATCGGTTATTGTCTTGATAGATTCGGGATAAACTAAACCGCGAAAAGCCCCCATTGAATGCAGAAAAAGCAGATTTGAGAGGGGCGAATACGAATTCAAATTGGCCGTGCACAACTGTCTCCAAATTCTGCCTATTTAGAGACTCTGGATCCAAAGGAATCGGTCCTCCATCCCTTACAATCTCCGTAGAATTCAGAGGATATGGGAAGGGGCATCACATCTTTACGGACGCTCCAGGCAGGCGGGTGAAATTCTTCATAGGAAACCTGAAGCAGGGATTGTTAGTTTACTTAGGCTATTTTACAAAAAAGGGATGTTCAAGTTTGATTTATCTGCTCCTCAGGGAGGCAGTTTTGAAGTTTCTGCTTCGGATTTGGGCTTGAGTCAATCGAAGTTTTCAGAAATCCAGATACATTTGGAGGTTGAGCAGTTGGACAGGGCGATACATGTTACGTTAGATGTGCGTGCGAAGGCACGTTTGGAATGTGACCGGACGCTGCAGGAATTCGTTGCGCCCGTAGCCAATGTCCACGAGATGCGTCTGTATGCTCACGGCGGGGAGTTGCCCGAAGAGGATAGGATAGAGCAGGTTGAACTTGAGCCGAAGCAGCGTGTATTTGACTTAACGGAGACCGTTCGGGACACCCTGATGTTGGCGATTCCCGTCAGAAAAGTTGCGCCGGAAGCAGAAAAACTGCAAATTCAAACCGTTTTTGGTGCGCCTGCCGAGGAAGCAGATCAGCGCTGGTCGGCCCTGCTTGCAGTTCGCAAGGAGTATTCTCACAAATAAATAATTTAATGGCTAATCCTAGAAGAAAGCATTCAAAATCCCGTACACGCAAACGCAGAAGCGTGTATTACGGCAGCCTCAGAACTCCAACGACATCCAAATGCGAGGATTGTGGTGATGTGAAGCTGCGACACCGGATTTGTCCTGGTTGCGGGATGTACCGAGGTCGTCAGATTGTAGAGCGAAGTTCGAACGTATAGCAGCGGCCACGGGTTGTCCCGAATTTAGGCTGAGGAGTTATGGCGATTCGTGTAGCAGTTGATGCAATGGGTGGAGACAGTGCCCCCGCCGTTGTGGTGGAGGGTGCGGTGCGGGCCGTAAAGGCTTCCAGTGGACGGCTGCAGGTCCAACTTTGTGGACCGGAAACGGTCGTCCAGCCCCTGTTAGACAGCTTTGGGGCCCCCTCAGAGATTGAAGTGGTGCAAGCCCCGGAGGTGATCGGGATGGGGGATTCCCCGGTTGCGGCGGTCCGCACCAAACCTGATTCCTCCATTCATGTCGGACTTAGAAGACATAAAGAAAGTCGTGCAGATGCGTTTTTGAGTGCAGGCAATACCGGCGCAATAGCCGCCGCATCGCTTTTTGTACTGGGACGGCTCCCCGGTGTGTTTCGACCCTCAATTACAACCCTTTACCCAACGACCCGGGGAGTTTGTACCATTCTGGATGTAGGCTCCAATATGGATAGCCGCGCGGAGCATCTGGTGCAATTTGCAAAAATGGGATCTGCCTATGCCCGGATCATGATGGACATCGCACATCCCCGTATTGCGCTGCTGAGTGTAGGCGAAGAACCGGCAAAGGGGAATGAACTCGTACGAACGACCCATGAACAACTGCTGAACATCGTAGATTTGAATTTTATCGGGAATGTAGAAGGTCGAGATATTTTGCATCAAAAGGCGGATGTGGTTGTATGCGACGGTTTTATCGGCAATGTGATTCTTAAATTTGGAGAGAGCATTATGACGGCCGTACCGGAAATGATTCAGCAGGAACTGAAGGAACTGAATGCCAAGCCCGCTGAGGTTGCTCTGATCAAAGAAGTCCTTTCGAGGCTTGCCCGCCGGTTTGATCCAGAGAATTATGGAGGCGGAGGCCCCCTGCTGGGGGTTGAGGGAGAGGTGTTTATCCTGCATGGATCCGCAACTGCCGGTGCGGTGGAACAATGCATCAAGACCGCCGCACAGGCGGCCAAAGCCAACCTTACCAATGCGATTCAAAAAGCTCTGGCTCCCTGAAAGAAGATGGTCGGGTAATGGGATCTAAAGCACGCGCAGCGATCACGGCGGTCGGTCATTACCTGCCGGAGACCCGGTTGACCAATCAGGATCTGAGCGAAATGGTGGACACCAATGATGCCTGGATCCGGTCCCGGACCGGCATAGAAGAGCGTCGGATTCTCACGGGAGCGGGCAAGGGCACCTCCTATATGGCTGCCCGTGCAGGACAGGAGATCATGAAAAAACGCGGGATCAGTGCGGATGAGATTGACACCATCATTGTCGCCACCGTCACGCCGGACATGGCGTTCCCTGCGACCGCGTGTCTGGTGCAGGCGGAACTTGGAGCACAGAATGCCTGGGGATTTGATCTGTCGGCCGCCTGCAGTGGATTCCTTTTTGCACTCAACACAGGTGCAGGCTTAATCGAGAGTGGGCGGGCCGGCAAAGTACTGGTGATCGGATCCGACAAGATGAGCAGTATTACCGATTACACGGATCGAACGACATGTGTTTTGTTCGGCGATGCCGCTGCGGGAGTGCTCCTGGAAGCAGACCATGACGGATTGGGGCTGATGGACTCGGTACTAAATGTGGATGGACGCGGCTGGGAATCACTGTGCATGCTGGGCGGAGGCAGCCGCTATCCGGCCACGCACGATACCGTAGACAAAAAGATGCACTATATCTATCAGGATGGTAGAGCGGTCTTCAAGGTTGCAGTAAAAGGGATGGCCAATGTGGCCGCTGAAATCATGGAGCGCAATCAACTTACGGGAGAAGATGTGCGCTATCTGGTTCCTCATCAGGCAAATCAGCGGATTATAGACGCAGTTGCCCGTCGAATGGGGCTGAGTATGGATCGTGTGATGCTCAATATCTCCAGATACGGAAATACGACCGCAGCGACGATTCCACTTTGTCTGTGTGACTGGGAGCATCAATTGAACAAGGGAGATAAAATCGTGATTGCTGCATTTGGCGGAGGGTTTACCTGGGGAGCGACCTACTTGCGCTGGTCGTACAATCCTGGATCTAAAAAGGAGTCTCATGGCGGATAAGCAATTGGCGGTATTATTTCCGGGACAGGGATCCCAGATGTCAGGAATGGGCAAGGATCTGTTCCAGAATGTCTCCCGTTCACGGATTATTTTTGAGACAGCAGATGAGGTTCTGGGTTTTCCGCTTACCGAGTATTGTTTCACAGGTGTGGACGAGGATCCTCAGGCGCTGGAGAAGTTAACGAACACGGCAATCTGTCAACCCGCGCTCTACACGCATTCAATTGCAGTTCTGGCAGCTCTGGATCTTGCCCCTGACTTTGTAGCGGGGCATAGCGTGGGAGAATACAGTGCACTGCATGCCTGTGGATCACTTTCATTTGAGGATGGGTTGCGTCTGGTCCGCCGCAGAGGCGAGTTGATGGCAATGGCAGGGAGGGGGCGTTCGGCGGGGATGACTGCTGTGATCGGACTATCTGGTGAGGTGGTGGACGGTGCGTGCAGAGAAGTGAGTTCTGCGGAATCCATTGTGGTATGCGCAAATTACAATGCTCCCCGGCAGGTGGTGATTTCCGGGGATACGGCGGCCCTTCGTGCGGTGGAAGTGATTCTCAGGAATGCGGGGGCGAGAAAGCTGGTGCAGCTTCCTGTAAGTGGAGCCTTCCACTCCCCGTTGGTTTTGCGGGCGCGTGAAGAGTTGGCACAGGAATTGGCGACGGTAACCCTGCGGCCTCCGATATGTCCGGTCTACCTGAATGTGACGGCACAGCCGGCTTTGGATCCAGAGCATATTCGGGCCCGAATGCTGGAGCAACTGATCAGTCCGGTCCGCTGGTCGCAGTCCCTGCAAAACATGCCGGAGAACGTGAGTTTCATCGAGGTGGGGCCTGGACGTGTCCTGAACGGGCTGGTACGTCAGACACTGGGACGCGGGGCGGATGTAATTTCTATCTCCACCGCAGAGGCGGTGGCTGCATTTCTGACGGATTGACGTAACAACATGGAATTCAAACAATCTCGTATTCTGGTAACCGGCGGTACTCGTGGCATTGGTCGTGCAATTGTGGAGGCATTCGCACACCGGGGAGCGCAGGTTGCGTTCACCTACCGAAGCAGTGTGGAGGTCGCGGATGGATTAAAGGGGGAGATTGGAGGGCTTGCGTTTCAGTGTGATGCAGCAGATTTTCAGGCTGCCGATCAGGTTGTTGCGGGAGTCGTAAAAGCCTGGGGGGGTGTAGATATTCTGGTGAATAATGCGGGGATTACGCGGGACAGTTTAATGATGCGTATGAGCGAAGCTGACTGGGACCAGGTGATCGACGCAAACCTCAAGAGTGTTTTCAACTACAGCAAAGCGGTTTGCCGCACCATGATACGCCAGCGCTATGGCCGCATCATTAATATCTCTTCTGTGATTGGTCGTACCGGGAATGCGGGGCAGGCAAATTATGCGGCCTCTAAGGCAGGCATTGTGGGCTTCTCTAAAAGTTTGGCGAAAGAACTTGCCGTGCGTGGTGTTACGGTGAATGTCGTTGCCCCCGGATTTGTAGAGACGGATATGACAGATGCCATCAATCCGAAGGTGAAAGAGAAATTATTGAGTACGATTCCTGTTCGTCGCACAGCAGTGCCGGAGGAAATTGCAGCACCTGTGCTGTTTCTGGCCTCCAGGGATGCCTCTTATATTACGGGGCAGATTCTTGGTGTTGACGGCGGCTTATCTATGTGACCAGTGACGAAGTCTTTTACCACACATCTGGATTTTTCATCAAAGGCGCAGCAGTCTAGCCGTGAGTCTGCGGCAGAGCGCAGTTTTGAGGCACTGGACCCGAGTGTTCAGCAGGCAACGCCGGAATCGCTGGGTGTCGGTGCCCGTGCGGCGTTTGAGAAGAGTGGCTGGCCGGGGCTGATGCCCGTTCAGGCGCATTCGATTCCCTACATGATTGCCGGGCAGGATCTGATTGTGCAATCACGTACAGGATCTGGCAAGACCGGCGCCTTCCTTTTGCCGATTTTTGATCGTCTGAATCCGTCCATCCGTGAGACTCAGGTTCTTGTGCTCACCCCGACCAGAGAATTGGCAGGTCAGATTTATGATGAATTCAAGCGCATGAATCCGACCCCGGAAACACTCAAGGGCATTTTGGTTTATGGGGGGGTAGGCTACAAAAGGCAGTTGGACGGGCTCAGGCGGGGGTCGCAGGTTGTCATTGGGACTCCGGGACGGATACTGGATCATCTGGAGCGCCGCACCTTCACATTGAAGGGGTTGCAGACGTTTATTCTTGATGAGGCGGATGAGATGCTGTCTATGGGTTTTTACCCGGCGATGGTTGCGTTAAAGTCTTATTTACCGAAGACGCGTCAGTCCTGCATGTTCAGCGCAACGATGCCCCCGAAGGTTCGGTTACTGGGGAAAGAATTTTTGGAGGATCCCAGATTTCTCGGACTCAGTGCCGACGGTGTCGGTGTCGCAACGATTGACCATCGTTATTACACGGTTCTGGATCCGATGGAGCGTGCGCGTGCATTATGCCGGCTGGTTGAATTTGAGAACCCGGATTCGGCGATCATATTCACCAATACCCGGCGTGAGGTTTCTTTCTTAACAGATTTTCTTCACAACTACGGGTTTAGTGTGGGGGCCATCAGCGGCGACTATTCCCAGGGAGCACGTGAGAAGGTCATGCATCGTTTACGGCAGGGAAATATTCGTCTTCTTGTGGCCACGGATGTGGCAGCGAGGGGGATTGACATCTCCGAACTCAGTCACGTATTCCAGTATGAGGTACCGCTGGAGCCGCAGCTTTATATTCACCGTACGGGCAGGACCGCCCGGGCCGGCAAGGCCGGGGTTGCAATCACTCTTGCGGCCTGGGAGGAAGAATCACAACTTAAAGCCATTGCACACCGATTTGATATTCAGATGGAAAAACGAGAATTACCAACCCCCGAAGAAGTTGCTGTGCGTACGTCTCAGCGTGTCACCGTTGTCCTTGAGGAGAAGCTTCGGGGCAAGACCAATCTGGAGCGGGAGCGTCTCGCCCAGTTTGTTCCGATGGTGCAGGAGTTAGCGGAGGAGGAACCGGAACTGATGGCAATGCTGGTTGATGAGTTGAATCAGACGCGGATGCACCCGAGCAGACAACAGAAACCAAAGCAGAAAAACAAGCCACACAGGGGCAGGCGGAAATAAGACATAAGGGGTGCGGACTACGCTCTATTTGTTCGGATCTGCACAGTTCCCCGCGAATTCTGGACACACCACGGCGTTGGCCTTGCGGTGCAGGTTGGAACTCTGGTCATGGCGGACGGAGAGGTCTCCAGAGTGGATCATAATGTCGACGGATATGGCTGTTTCCGGTCATAATGTATCCCAGGAGCGGGTATCAGACGCTGGATGCGCACCTGTCCAGATACTTGTGCATGTTGACATGCCCGTGTGCTGGTTTTATTGCGTGAAGTGGGGGCAGTGGAAATGTCGGGGATGTACATTTGCACTACAAAGTGAAGACACGCAATGAACGACATGTGATGTGGATCCCCTGAAGGTCCATGTGGAGCGGGGCAAGGTCGTGTGTGCGGATTGAGATCTTCCGTTTTGTGTAAATTTTGGGCGGAATTTGTATTTTACGTTCTCACCTCTGTAGAACTTTGAGACAAACATGTTTATTGTAGTTGTGACGATTACGCTGGCCTTGTTGTCAATATTGAGGCGGCACCGGTTGTGCAGTCTGCACGGAAAACATACATGGGTATGGAATTACATTCACGGGTACCGGTACGGGCAAATGGTATTCTCGAGATGTTAGCGTCATGAAAAAATGGCTGGATGAATGAGAATAATGCCTGAGAGATTTTTGCGGGGAACCAAAACAGCCCCAGCCAGTTTGAGTAGCAATGGAACCATCAACGGACACGAATCGGCTCTACGAACTGCTTCGGAAACTGCAGAAGGACGGACTGAAGCCGGAGGAGATCAACGAACTAAGCAACGAGATTTTAAAAATGGCGGGAACTAATATCATCGCACAATTCAATGCGAATCTGGAGGCGATCCAGGTGAAGCTGGATGCGCTAGCGGAGACCAACAAGGTACAATTAGAGGCACTCCGGGAAGCGAATAAGTCTCAGTGGGAGGCGCTAGACGGCCGATACAAACTATTGCTTTGGCTGATCGGTGGTGTCGGTAGCGTGCTCACATTCATTCTAGCCTACGGCACTTTTTTCGCGCAATAGCAGGCCTGTCGAACCCGTTCCCTTTGTTTATGCCGGAGAGCGGCCATCTCGCTTCGGCTAGAGAGTTCATTTCTTCGGTGTTAAGCGGGTATGTGACGGACGACACGAACCGGCTCTACGAACTGCTTGGGAAACTGCAGAGCGAGGGGCTGGAACCACACGAGACCAACGAACTGAGTAACGAGCTTTTCAACATGGCTGGAATTAACATCATCGCCCAGTTTGGCGCAAAGCTGGATGCAATGCAGACACAACTTGCCGCCCTCTCCGAGACGACGCAGACACAACTTGCCGCCCTTTCCGAAGTCCACCGGGCACAGATGGAGGCACTCCGGGAAGCGAATAGGTCTCAGTGGGAGGCGCTAGACGGCCGATACAAACTATTGCTTTGGCTGATTGGCGGTGTTGGCGGCGTGCTCACATTCATTCTAGCCTACGGCACTTTTTTCTCGCAATAGCAGGCCTGTCGAGCCTGTTCCCTTTATTTGTACTGGAGAGCGGTCATCTCGCTTCGGCTGACGAATTCATCTCTGCGGTGCCGTGCCGGGCAGGTATGCGAATGGGCTGCCAGCGTCCGGCCTGCTGAAATTGGGGCATGGCTCTCTGGTCAATTGCCAGCGACTGTGTACTTCCTATGCAGGGGAGCGCCCGGAGTAGCATCTCTTCAGATCAAAACCCCTCTCCCCGTTGTGGATAATTTTGCGGATGGACTGCATGTGCAGGGTTGAATCTGAAATCTGCAATCCTTGAGGATATACCGGAAGACCGCCGCATCCATATTCACTGGGCCAGTTAACGTTGAATGGAATTTAGCGAATGTTCAGTGCCATTTAAATTTTTCTCTCCGACCAGCGACAATAGATCACGCTCTATCTTTCTCCATTCCTGATTCAGATTGATTGTACATACTCGGAATTTCCGTCCTGAAAGTTCAAAACGGAAGTCAAACTCTTGATCAACTGCCGCATAGAGGAGCCACCCTTCCGGAGCAGGAGCATCAGCGGAAACTTTGGCAGCCCAGTTCGTCACGTAGGAGGATATTTGATAGAGGTGAGCAGATCTTATTTGCTGATTGCCCCGTTGCGTTTTAGGCAGCGGAATCTTATAAAATTTAGTGTCTATGATTATCGTGCGTTCGGGGGACCGCAATACGACATCGGTCTGCATTTTGGGAAGATAGTTCAGATCATGATCCGCGCCTTTTGCCCCGTGCCAGTCAAATTTTGGTGCCCATACCTGATAATCCGTGTTTCGTTTGTAGAAATTTTTTACAAAATCTTCAAACACTTTTCCCATTTTCTGCTCACTCTCCTGGAAGTCCAGGAATTGGACGGTTCCCAGAGTTTCATTTACCAGGAGATTTTCGTGGATGATCTGGCAGATGTGCAGGAGAAAGCGATAGAAGCGGTTGTTACGATGAATTCGGACTGTGTGAAATTTCTTTGCGGTGAGACGGACATCGGAGACCGCACCCAGTTTGCGATACAGGCGTTCGCTCCGCTGTTTTTCATTCTTGTCCAGCGAGTCGATCTGTGTTAGGCGGCGAAGGGTTGCTTTCAGGATTTGATTTTGAGGTACATCGTAGCTGAGTTCGTCAAAGGAACAGTGCGTCTTGCCATTTAGCAGCAGGTTCCGCTTCACGGTGGTTGCGAAATCAAGTTTGCCTCTGATTCCCTGGATGTCCTCATGGACGGCGAAGTATTCACGATCCAGCCCGTGGGAGATGAGTCGAAAGACACCATCATTCAAAACTTTGGCAAACAAGTCAACCAGCTCCTTAATGTTTTCGGATCCTAGATCAACCGTTTTGCCCTGTCCGATACGATCCCAGGCGTAGGCGAGGAGAAAGTAGATGTTTTCGACAGGAATTTTCATTTCAGTAATTCACGGACCTCGTTATCTACAGTGTCGGGCTTGTCAAACCAGTATTCCTGGAGTAGAGGTTTGATTTCCTGTTCGATAACCTCCTTATACCAGGATTCGTCACATTTTTCGTCACCGGCGTTTGAACAGAAATAACTGTGCCCAATCTCAAAGCCGGGGCCAAGGTTTGCATGGTCTGCACGAATCTTTTTATTTAGATCTGAAAACCGATTTTTGATCTTTTTGACCAGTTCTTGAGAAACCTGCATATTCTTCTGGAGATATTCGCTGAATTGATTGGTCTCGAAGGCGGGAGGAAGGTGAATAAACGCAAAGCGTCTTCGCAGTGCGTAGTCCACCATGGCCAGAGACCGATCCGCCGTGTTCATCATACCGATCAGGCAGAGGTTTTCCGGAACATAGAAGGGGACATTTTCAGGCGAATAGGTCAGTGGAACCGCATATTCGGGGCCTCGTTTGTCAGCCTCAATGAGCATCATGAGTTCACCGAAAATCTTGCTGAGGTTCCCACGGTTCACCTCATCGATAATGAACACATAACGATGACCGGGATTGGCGATTGCTTTACGGCAGAAAGAGTAGAACACCCCATCACGGAGTTCAAAGCCCCCTTCTTTGCGCGGCCGAAAACCCTGTATAAAGTCTTCGTATGCGTAACTCTGATGAAATTGGATCATCCGAACCCTGTTTGGGGCTTTATACCCAATGTTCAGATAGGCCAGCCGCTTGGCGATAAAGGTCTTTCCGACCCCAGGGGGGCCTTCAAGGACAATATTCTTCTTCCGCTCCAGAGCATTGATGATAGTGTCCAGTTTATCCTTTGGAAGGAATAGATCTTTTAAGGCTTCTTGCTTGGTATATATGGGCGGAGGAGGATAGATTAACCGAAAAACGAATCGAGTCCAACGCCTGTAGGATTCGTCGTCCTCGCTGAAATCGGTGAGAGTTTTGGCGGTAATTTGCCGTGGCTTGGGGATCTTCCAGGAACCGGTTTTCTCCCATTTGATGCGTCGCACATTTTTGAGCGCAGGGCGCGTCTCGTCAAATTCATAGTCGGACTCAATGATGCCGTGCCCTAACAGGCAAAGCGGACCTTCCTTGAACAAGACATGATCGCCGGGTCGCATCTCATGGGCAAACTGATGGCAGGCAAGTGCATGTGTGCTTGGATTTTTCCTGCCATAGAGTTTGCTAAGTTTTTCTTTGATGGCTTGTTTATCGCCGGCCTTTCGGATATCACCAAGTTTATCCCATCCAATGGCGATGATCCCCTTTTTCTGAAATTCATCCCAATATTTCACAAGTTGACTCTTGCCGAGTACCCACACCCTGTTTTTCCCGAATTTTTCTTGATACCATTGGGCAAGGTCTTTTTTGGATGGCCACCATACTTTTACATAGGGTTCGTCATGGAAATCAAAGTCGGGAGGGGCACCGTCCTCCAGGAGTTTTTTCCGTATGGAAAGAATCTTCTCGTCAAGGCCGTTCAGATCCGTGTAGTCAAATGCCGCCGGATCTTCGCCGAATTCCAGCGCAAATGTACATACGATATAGTCCTTTTGGAATTTCGTGAAAGGCTTAAAATCGGGGAAGAGCAGATACAGAAAAATGCGCCGAAGTTGAAGACTTGCGGCCTCGTCCTGCAGCCCAAGCCATTCCTCGAATTTCTGGGGTTCTTTAAGTCGTACCTCACGCTCCGAAGTTGGTAGTACTGTCCATTTTTCCATCGTTTGGATGAAGAAGAACAGTTTCTTCCATATATTCATATTAAAGAAAGCCTGGCTCAGATTTCGAATACCTGGGCGAAGGGACTCTTTAAGTTCAGGAGCATCGGGGAGCGGATCACCGGACCATTCCCATACTTGGCGAATATTTTGAAGTTTCGTTTCGGTATGCATTGCGTCCTGTTCAGGAACTAAGTACATTACCCAGAGCATTTC
>JAJEFL010000176.1:0-16712 GCA_022820435.1 Rhodothermales bacterium | reverse complement strand
AATCACACGAGATTCCTCCCCAATCTTAGTCAGACCCTCAAGGTCTGTATCGGGATCCAATTCAATGACCTCGTGCGGAATGTGATCTGGAATCTTGCCCCGCAAGGAGGGCTTCCGCTTTCCCTTCCGCTTCGACGGTTTAGGGTGCACAGGTTCTTCTGGCGGGACTTCAGAAACGGGCTCCTCCCCCCCAGAGGATGGAGTCCAAAATAATTCTCCCTGCGCATGAGGAACCTCCGTAAACCGCTCCCGCTTCTGTCCATAATACATCTGCTTGAGATATGCAATGCAGGCTTCTTTAGATTGGAGATCCCCCTCCTGATTTAGAATAATCTCCTCTTTCTCTTGGATGATCTCCTCCTTCTCTTGGATAACCTCCTCTTTCTCTTGGATGATCTCCTCTTTCTCTTGGATAATTTCTTCTTTCTCCAGGATTATTGAAGCCTGTTTCTGAACTAATTCAATTAGTTCTTCTTTGCCCAAAGATGCTAAGTTTGCCGCGTGACTTTCCATAAGTGTAAAGATACGAAATACGTATGAAAAAAAGGCAAAAAATCATCGATTTTAGATATTTTTTATTTTTTTTCTGCAATTTTCCCAACACCTATACATCTCCCTCTGTTCAGAGACTGACATGCAGGCTTGATCTATACCTGAGTACGAACGAATTCAAATCTGATATGGGGTTCTCGTACGGATACGTTGATTTTGCTATATGAATTTCAGGGGCGCTCCCCAAACTGCATCCGCAGGATTTTATGGTCCAGCCAGGGGATTTTCTGTCGTAATTCGGAGTATCCCGCTGCAATCAGGTAATTGTCATTTGCCCGTGCTCGGAATTGAACGACAATTTCATCTTTGGTAATGGTGACTTTGCCGGGGCGTTTTGCGAGATCTCGGAAGATGGTCCGTTCCCCGGCGTTTGCATAGGGTTTGCCAACCCGTGTTCCCAGGAGTCGATAAAGTACACTGACCATGACGGTCAACTGCACATCCACATTGATGCGCATCGGAACAACTGAACTCAATGCATCCATGTGAAAGAAGTTGATGGCATCGCTGATGACATTCTCCCTGACCATGCGCCGGGCATAGCGTTCAATGAGTTCCCCGGGATCCCGTTTCATCTGATTGGTGATCAGTACCGCTGGCTTGTCATGTCCTAAATTCCTGACAAGCAGTTGCCGGATTGGGTGGGGATAATCCCGTAGATGGACGGTCTCATCCACTACGCCGGGGGTTCGATACCTGCGTCCAATGTTATCCAGTCGGATGTTTGTCCATGCCGATTTGTCCAGAGAATGGACCCGCTGGATCAGGGAAGTATGGCGGCGGCGCAGGGTGATAAACGGAATCTCCATCTGATTCAATGTTGCCAAGTTGGCATAGATGGTAAACCGGCTGTCAAAGACGAGTTCTTCGGGAACCGTACCGGTTCGGGCCTCCCAGTCCTTGACGAATGCGAGAACGGCATCGTTCCGGGTTTCCTTGCGGACGGTTGGGGCTGCATAACAAAAGACATTCGAATCGGCATCCCGTGCCAGCACGGTGAGGATTCCCCGCTGCCGCCGGCTTCGATTGGAGACAAAATGTTTCTCCAGCAGGGCCTGATCCCCATGATAGGGAATCGTATGAAAATCCAGATCAATTGAGTTTCCCCTGCCGACCACATTTGCAATGTTTGCGGCCGCATGATCCCACCGGTGCATGAGCGGTCCTGCAAACGCGGGATCCACCAGAATGGAGTATTCGGTCAGTGTGGTGCATTTGGGAATGGCATTGAGTCCGGTAAACAGTGCAAGCCCTTCATCCAGGGATTCGGCCATGACTTGGGAGGGGCGACCGATCCCGTATAACTTCAGTGCCAGAAGCGAAAGCATCGCACACACCGCGGGGACCCTTTTCGTGCCGTGCATTTTGACCTGCTCCAGCATGTTCTTCAGATCCATCTGCGCCAAATCAAAGGCAAATAAAAACAGGCCCGCAAAGTCGGTCGAAAAGGTCCGTTCGCTGAGATCCAGTTTCGTACGATCCGCAGGGATCACCCGGGGAGAGCGCTCATCCGCGGAGCGACGGGCAAGGCGTGGAATACGGTGCTGTTTGAAGATCTTCTGGATATAGCCCAGACTGGCAGGAATCCCCTCCTGTTTCAGGATCACCTGAATTTCCTGAATGGAGATGTTCTCTTCGCGCCGGAGAGCAAGAATGCGGGCAGGTCGGGGATTGGGGGACTTGTCGGTGGGAGCGGCTTTCCTGGGTTCCGGCCAAAAGAAGAGTGCGGAGCGGTTTTTCCGAAAGCTCGTCAGGAGGTTTCGGAAGAATCCGGGGGTATAGCCGCCAATCTCGGCGGCTTCCTGAATGGAAGCACCTTCATGTTCATAGGCGCGAAGGGCTTCGTAGCGACGCATGGGGACACCTTCGGGCCGGGCAAAGAATTCAGAGCGGCGACTCATCTTATATCATGAAATATGAAATGGCAGACAGTATACTAAAATAAAATCCAAAGAACCGGACATCTAGCAAGAGAAAAAAGTTTGATTTAGGGAGAGAAATCACCCAGCAGGGGGGAGTTATACGGCAAAATTCATGAAAATCAATCTGGAGGAATTTGGCAATGGGAAAATGCTTCTATAGAAGTGACCCTGTCTTCAAAAAATAGCCGCTGAAGGTATGTTTTGTTGGATTTTTCCGTGAGACCGGGCTCATCTTGAACTCCTCTGGAAATTCGGGCTGGACACGCGGCAGCGGACGTATCGCTTAAACGGAGTCAACGGCTCGCAGGCGATTCATCCCCGTTTTTGCCGCCGATGCTGTGATTGTCATGTTCTTGCCGTTCTTGTAGTGTAATAGTAGGTTGTACTGCTGGTCTGTAATCATTTGCCCTCGCAAATTTGTGAACCAAATTCACTTATTTGCCGAAGTCCTCATTTTGTCCCCCTTATGGAGAACTCTAAGTGTCATCGAGAAAAAAGTTACTGACGCTAGACACCGACCGATTCTGGCGAAGTACTGGCCGGAAATCCCACCGCCACCGGGCCTGTTCAAGCTGGAGGCATGACCTGCCCGCTGATCATTCCGTATGTCCAGGCTCGGCGCAGAGCAAGCCCGGCGGAAGGATCATGGCGGCAGGAACGGCGTAGGAACCGGCAAAACCAATAGACGGGCAGAGGCCCCAAAACGCATGACACGAACCATCGCAGCCCTAGCGGCAATAGTCCTGTTCGCGGTGACCGGCGCGGAAGCACAGACCGGCGAGTGGGAAATCATAGGGGGGACAGACGAATGGGGAGACCCTGACCCGAAGAGCAGGTCCCAGATAAATCAAATTGCGGAGACGACGCTGATCACCGCAGGCGGGGAAAGCGAGACCGTCGCCGCCATGCTTTCCATTCATTGCGACCCCAGTCGCAAAGGATATGTCGCCACCGTAATCGTACTAGGCATTTCGGGTTCCATGCGACCCAATCTTGAAGAAGACAGACCAAAAGTCCCTTACAAACCGGCCGATTATTTTAGATTGTTCGCCAAGATTGACGGCATAAAACAGAGAGTTGTCGCCAGAGGCACGGAAACCCTTTTTATTAGTTCTCCAATAGGAGCAAAGGAATCGCTGGAGATTCTGTTCGCATGGGGGGAAGACGGCCAGCGGCAAAGCCTGACATGGTCAATGGAAGGATTGAGCGAAGCCTTCGCAGAGGCCTGCGGCGAGGAACTGGATGCGGAGGGGGAATGAATCAGGAACCACAGGAAGGCATGATCCCCAAGGGGCGGGGCAAGTATCTGGCCCTTGCCGCCGTAGGAGTGATGATAGCCATCGGCATCGGGAACACCCGCAACCAGACCAAAAGTCCGCAGGGCAAAGCGGAGGCAGAGGCAGTGACCGGGAGCGGAAGGAACCAGCCCAGCGGTCGGCGAAATTACGAAACCCCGCAGAGGCAGACCGAAAAGGAAGTGACCGTCCGCCTGGCGGGCTGCATTCTCGTCCCCGCCCATTCCCGCACAAAATACGCGGGGGCATGGCTTTGTGATCGGACGGGAGGCGATTCCGGAACCGCACGGTGGGCAAAATGGATGGTCAGAACATTTAGCCTGTTAGGCGACACCGAACTGACCGGGGGCAGTGCTGCGGGGTTCAACTGCCCGGCAGGTAGCTTCGCGCAGGGAGGGGGCACACATTGTACGGCAATGGGGAGTGACTTCCGGTGGAGGACCTTCATGCTGAAGCCCGTGCGATAGCGGAGGAAACAGGAACGAAACCACCAGGCCCCGAAACCCAGACATTCCGTGTGTCGGCGGTCGGCAGAAGGGCCGGCCAGCGGAGGGATCATGCCCGGCGGCAGACGGTTTCACGGCAGGAACAAACCCTCAAACTCATGACACGCACCATCGAAGCATTGATAAATGCCCCACTGATCGCCATAGCCATCAGCCTAGCCATAGGAGCTTGCACAGAGCAACCACCCGCCGACGCCGTAAGGCAGAAATTCAGAGACGCTGCAGCCGCAAGGCAGAAAGCGGAGCAGGGAGACGCTGAAGCACAATACAGGCTAGCAAAATTGTATTTTAGCGGATTGGGTGTCCCAGAGGACTACAACGAAGCCGCGAAATGGATGAAGAGCGCGGCTGAACAAGGACACGCTCTGGCGCAATTCAACCTAGGAGAGTTTTATGTCAACGGATGGGGCGTTCCAGGAAACCACACCGAAGGCCTGAAATGGATGAAGAGAGCGGCAGAACAGGGGGAAGTCTTGGCGCAACTCCGACTGGGCTATGCGTATCAACACGGCTACCGTGCTCCTCAGGACTACGGCGAAGCCGTGAAGTGGTACATGAAAGCCGCCGAACAGGGGGACAGGACGGCGCAAATGGAGCTACAAGAAATTTACAAGCATTGGAAAGGGCCGTAGCCACCCTAACAGCCCCCGCGGACCTACCATTCAAGCAAGAAGCGCAACCACACAGGGAGCAGAAGCGGTCCCAGCCGGTCATTTCGCATCGGCATCGCGGAGCATGCCATAGACCGTTCCCACGCCAAGACCGGCCTTCCGGGCAATCTGAGGAACGGCAAGCCCCCGGCGACGCAGCGCAACCACAATCGCCATCGCACGGACATAGCGTTCCATGACCGCCTTCCCGCCGGCGGCAACCAGCGATTCGGCAGTCTGCCTCGCCGTCCCTTCATCGGCCATGTCCAAGACGGCCACCGCAGCGCGGGCAAGACGAAGCAGGTGATCCGGCCCAAACATGGCATCTTGTCGCTTGCCGGAATACTCGTTCCCGACAGAGGCGTTGTAGCCGGCAGGAACCAGCGTCCCGCGGTCGGCGATTTCGCGCCGTTCCAGATCGGCCGCTTCGTACACGCTCAGCCCGGCATGAAGCACAGACACCGCAGGTTCGCCGAGGGGGAAACCCAGCCGTCCGGCTTTGCGGTGCTGAGCAACCCGCCGGTGGACATCGCTGAACATGCCCACATAGGCCAGGCCGCCGACCAATCAAGCAGGTAGACCGCGTAGCGTTTCTTTACCATCACCCGGCCCTTCGGTGAAGCAGACGGGCAACGGCCCCCCGTTTCGCGGACTCGCCGTGGGGGTAGTGCGCGGGCATGGAGGGATCGGCCCAACGACCGGCGTTCTGCAGTTCAATCAGGGAAGCCCCCTTCGCGGTGAGCGACTGCGCGGTTCCGATCCGGAACGAGTGGGAGGAATGCCGCCGGCCGTCATCGGGCAGGAAGCGAACCATGGCGGCCTTAAGAATCTCCTGCAGGCGGCGGGAGGAAACCCGGTCGGTCTTGATGGCATCCCCCCAGTAGACGCGGGTGAGGACGGGTTGATCGGGAGCAAGGCCAAAGGAACCGTTGCCCGTTCCGACGGCGTTCCCCAGACGGCGGAGCCATTCGGAGATAGAGTGGAAGGCCCCCGCCCCGAAATAAAGCAGCGCCCCCTTGCCGGCCTGGTCGGTTTTGGAGGAACGGACATGAAGCAGCCCCCCGTTGCCGTCATCATCAAAAGACAGGTCGCCGGCGTTGACGGCCGTGATTTCGGAAACCCTTAACAGGCAATCGGAAGCGAGGGCAATCGCGGCGGCATCGCGGAGGGAGGCGGAAGGGGCGTGGACGTTTTGCTTATTGCACAGCGTGTTCGCCAGACGCTATGCGGCGTTCCACTTCACGCCGGCGGACTGGCCCCGTCCGCGGTCTTTGCCGGCCCGGATTGCGCCGGCCATTGCACGTTCGGAGAGGGGCCCGGCGGGGGAGGGATGCCCTGCCAGGCGGAGGATGAACTTCACGCCGGCGGCATAGCAGCCGATGGAGGCAGGGGTAAGCCCCGCATCAAACAGGTCGCTGACCCAGCGGGCGAAGGCGGCATCGTCCAGATTGGACAGGTTGAGGTTTTCGGACTGGAGCCAATCGGCGAAGCGGAGCCATGCACGGGAATAGAGGCGGAACGTGGAGGGAGCAACTGCTGAACGAGGTTTCGCAGTTCGGGGGAGTTCTCCAGCGAGGCCAGCATTCCGTGTGTGCCGGATGGGGCGGGGAGCGTGTTGGTCATTGGATTAGGTGGTTTGAGGAAGGGGAAGCCCTGCACACCGCAGTTCCTCTGCGCCGTGGGAAAAGTAGATGGCGAACCAGTTCGGTCTCCATATCGGCGTGGATCGCGGCGACTTCCTGACCGAGGGCATCCCAGGGCCAGGCACAGCATTCATTGAGCGGCAGGCCGCAGAAGGGGATCGGGCAACCCGGTAAGCCAGTTCGTGATCGTCCACGAGGCTGAACGGGGCCAGGTCGGGATAGCCCGGTGGTTTCCGGGGAGATTCCTCAATTTGTCCCCCTTATGGAGAACGCTAAGTGTCAGTCATCAAGAGAAAAAGTTACTGACGCTAGACATGGATGCATAGACAAGTAGGTGGTGGATGGATTGTTTCATTAGGTTTGCTCCCACTGCCAATGTTTTCGTCCGTATTTTGCCTGATCCGATCCGCTTCTGGTTGGTCACTGAACTCTTGTCCGCCAACACTCATGCATGCCCCAAGGTAAGGAACTGACGATATCTTCAAACGTGTTGATACCGCTGAATCCCGGGTTTACGCCAACAGGTTTTTGATCACTGATACAGCCTCTCACAGGGTGGAACTGAAACGGTGCATGCTCACTGCGGACTGCATTGGAGGGTTTCGCCTGATCCATGGAGAAGCGATCTGGCAGCCATGATGACAGTCTAGTCTATATTCGCGTGCTTGGCCCCGAGGGACGGTAACGCATGACTTCGGGTTTTTACGAAGTCAACTACTAGACAACGCGTGTTCACCAGTTCAACGAACCGGCTAACGCAATGGACATTATGGGAGCACCAATCGTGCCAGTCGCTTCTCCATAAATCACGACACTGACCTGAATATAACGCAAATTTAATTAATGGGTTCAATCAAGGTTGATTTGCGGCTTTGCGTCTCCAGGAAAACCGCAAATTCATGGGACCTCCGCAGACGGCCATTGACTCTGACGAAAGAGTTCTTTCATTATATTCCACATGCGACGGTCAGCATGTGTGTTATATTGTCGTTCATCAGCAGTCAATTTATCACCAGAAAACACCCTACATACCATGAACTCCAAAACCTGGAAGGACAATCTCCCTGCTCCATTACTCCTTATCTGCATTCTCCTCATTGCTGGATGCGGGCGCAATACGGGCCCCGCAGAACAAGAAGGAGAAATCAATTGGATTGCATTAGAAGAGATCTTTCGGATTGGTGATGAGTCTGTCGGGGACACGATCATCTTCGGGCCAATCAATAAAATCATCGTCAATCAGCGCGGTGAGATCATCGTGGCAGAAAGGCGTCCCTTATTGGTGAGCCTGTTCGGGGCAGACGGTGCCTACCAGAGAATAATCGGGGGATATGGCGAAGGACCGGGACAGTACCAATACCTGGGGGGTGCCGCCCTTGGAGCCGCAGACTCTGTATATCTGTGGGAATTCTCGAAAAAACAGATCATGGTCTATGATCCGGCGGACTTCGCCTATGTGCGCAGCATTGAAGTGAAGGATGACGGGGAGAAACAGTTCAATGCCTTGATCGGTGCCGTTGATCGTGGCTGGATCATGGCGAAGAGTTTACCTCCTTTTCTGGAATCTGATGACGGTTCCATGACCCCGAACACAGATCTTCGCTATGAACTGATCAAGGTCAGTCTGGATGGGACCTACGGCACCGACCTTTTATCCACGGTGTCCCAAAATGAAATGATCTTCGGCCCCCGGGAAGGCGGCGGGTTCAACTTTTTTCCCGTTCCATTTGGACGCTCACCGGCCGTGGCCGTCGGCTACGATGATGTACTCTACTACGGTTGGAATGACGTAATTGAAATTGCGACCGTATCTGCGGATGGATCCATACGGGATACCATCCGCCACAAGCATGATCCCGTGTCCATCACGGATTCGGAAATGACGGAAGCAACCCCGGAATTTCCCGCCTACCGGGAGTTAGTGGAATCCCATGACCCGCATGAGACGAAGCCGGCATTTCAAACCTTTGTGGTGGATGAGATGGGCCGTGTGTGGATCAAACTCAGTACTCCCGAGGATGCAGAGGAGGCCGAATGGCTGATCCTGAACCGGGAATCTCACACAGTTGGCCGTACTGTCCTGCCCGCTGCCGTGGAACTTGAAGTGATTCAGGGCGGCTACGCCTACGGCATACACCACGAAAGGGATGCGGCCCCCATGGTTATCGTATACAGGACCCAGGAATGAGTTGAACACACACGCCGCATCTGGACGGGCCAAAACCTCTACGAGCGTTGCGTTGCACCAGTGCACTTTTTGTATGGAAGTTTGGGGGCAAACTGAACCATCCCTGTGATCAGCGCCCAAGTGCCTTCAGCATACTTTCCGCTGAGGTGAATTTCACCCGGGGGCGACCCAAAGCATCGCCGGCGGCGATTTCCAGGCGATCCAGTTCCGTCCAGTCCTCCCACCGGAACACATTTCCGCACCGATCCTCCAACAGGCGGTCAACCGATCCAGGATCTGTGTGGTCAGGGTTAAAACAGTGACCGGCTTCCAGATCTTCCAGCATGCACCGAACGGTTTCCATCGCATCCGGCTTATTTGTGCCGATCACCCCGGTAGGCCCCCGCTTGATCCATCCTCCTACATAGACACCACAGGAAATCCCGTCACCGGTGACTCTCCCCTGTTCACTCGGGATCACCGCCCAGTCATCCCTGAACGGAAGTCCAGGAAGCTGCACGCCTCGATATCCCACAGATCGAAATACAACTTCTGCCGGCAGCTCCTCGGTCGTATCCGTCGGCACCGGGCGTAAACCATCTCCATCTGCTGCGAGTGTATTTCTGCGCAGGGTTACCCCGCCGACTCCACCCGCCCCGTCGTCATGCAACACCTCAGGGGAAACCAAAAAGCGCAGCGACAGGCGACGCGGTTTCTGTCCACCTGCCTTTTTTGCAAGCCTCTGAATGAGTTCCACTTTCTTCGCCGTCAGCCGATTGCCATGAGCGGCCATCCATGCTTCGGACCCTGGATCCAGTTCTGCTTCCCTTTCGGGGACAAAAATATCCGCACCGGGCAGTTCGCCGAGTTCTTTGGCTTCGGGATGGGTAAATGCTGCCTGCGCGGGCCCTCGCCTGCCCAGCATATAAACTTCACGCACCTGACTTTCTGCTAATGCTTCCAGGGCATAATCCGCAATGTCTGTTTTTTTCAGTTCATCCACCGTGCGGCAGAGGATTCGGCAGACATCCACTGCCACATTCCCGACTCCTACCACTGCGACACATCGTCTGGACAGATCAAACTGCAGATCCGTATAATCCGGGTGACCGTTATACCAGGCGACAAAATCCGTTGCCGAGTAGCTGCGCTGTAAATCCTCGCCAGAGATATTGAGTCTGCGATCCACCTGTGCACCCGTGGAAAAATAGACATGATGATAGTGATTGCTCAAATCCTCAAGACCAATATCCCTGCCATACTCAACATTGCCAAAAAACCGAAACCCTTCCTGTGCAGCAGTTTTTGCGTACACACGCGTCACATTCTTGATCTTCTGATGATCCGGAGCAACGCCGCTGCGAACAAGCCCGTAGGGAACGGGCAGTTTATCAAATATGTCTACCGTTACGACGTGAGATTTTTGCTTCAGCAGGTGTCCTGCGGCATAGAATCCTGCCGGACCGGCTCCGATGATTGCAACCCTGAAGGGGGTTTCGGTATTTTCAATGGTGGTCATGTTCTGTTGGGGGATTTTCAGCCCATTATCTGCAAAAGTATGCCATTGTCATGAAAACTTGGCAATCCATTAATACAATACTCTAACGACACATAAGGATAGGCATTCTTAGAAGTACCTGAGATACGGTCAACTGTCTGCGGGGAAGATGACTCTGGGCAATTTGCCGGCCCTGGATCGTTGAATCCACGGGGGCAGGTTCCCTGTTCCTGCACCTTGAAGCATCATTCTCAAAAAATATGTCTGAATTGACTGCCAATATCCCGGAATTCACTATAATACAGTTCTTATTCAACCCTTATCTCTGTGCTGATCGTGATGGAAATACCGCCATACCCTGTCGTTGATCTCTTCGCAGGGCCTGGAGGACTGGGAGAAGGATTTGCCACCGCCACGGGCAGCACACGGCAAAATAACCCCCGATTTTTTCTGGCTGCATCCATTGAAAAGGATCTCTGGGCATATAAGACACTGTATCTGCGACATTTTTTTCGTCATTTTCCACCCGGAGAAGCCCCCGAAGCCTATTACCATTATCTGGATGGAGCCATTGAGTCTGCCGAACTCTTCGCCTCCCATCCTGATGCCTCCCATCACGCCCGAAAGTCGGCACTGCACCTTACACTCAGTCAGGAAAACCATGCCGATGTTCGCAAAATCATCGCTGAACGGCTATCAAATGCCCCCCTTTGGGTACTGATTGGAGGTCCCCCCTGTCAGGCATACTCATTGGCGGGAAGATCACGCATGCAAAATATGCCTGAGTTTAAACATGATGAGCGCCACTTCCTTTACAGAGAATATCTGAAAGTCATTGCCGAGCACACGCCACCCATCTTCGTGATGGAAAATGTAAGAGGCCTGCTTTCCGCCACATACAACGGAGATTCCATCTTCCAGATGATCCTGGAAGATCTGAAAAACCCAGACAGTGCTCTTGGTCTACTCAGTGCCCGTTCACCCGGATATGAACTCCACGGGCTTTACTGCCCCAAAACTCTACCCGGCCCGGCGCAGCCCGGCGAATTTCTTGTAAAGTCTGAACTGCACGGCGTACCCCAGACCCGGCATCGGGTATTCATTGTAGGAGTCCGAAGCGATCTGGATATTGAACTTCCACAGCTGACAACCAGAGAACCTCCAACAGTGGAGCAGACGATTGGACAGCTGCCTAAAATTCGCAGTGGAATTACGGGGAGACCAGACACTCTTGAAACATGGACGAAGGCAATTGCCTCCCTGGATAAAATGAATTTTGAAAACTGTGCCCGCAAAGAAACTATTCGTAACGAAGTGAACTCTGTATTTGAATTCGTACCGGGCCTATTCCGAAGACGGGACAGCTCTTATCCAGCGCAATCAGCAGATACAGACAATGCGGTTGCATTCATGTACGATCCGCGCATGCGTACATTGACCGGACATGAATCACGGGCGCATATGCCCTCTGATCTCCGGCGCTATGCATATGCAGCAGCATTCGCGAAAGTCACGGGCAGGAGCCCGCGGCTGCGTGACTTTCCATCCGCCTTGCTCCCGGCTCATCGTGATGTCACAAATGGCGGAGTTGAGAAAAATTTTACAGACCGTTTCAGAGTACAGCTGCCTCACCGCCCTGCCTCTACGATCACTGCACATATAGCGAAAGACGGTCATTTCTATATCCATTACGATCTGGAGCAGTGCAGGAGTTTAACGGTGCGTGAGGCAGCACGACTGCAAACCTTCCCGGACAATTATAAATTTGAGGGCCCCCGGACTCAACAGTATCGTCAAATCGGAAACGCGGTGCCCCCATATCTTGCCCGCCAGATCGGAGATGTTGTTGCTGACGCACTGGATGCCGCTAAGCCGAAATTATAATGGCAGATCATCTCTCAAAAGAACGGCGCAGCTGGAATATGTCCAGAATCAAAGGACAGAACACCACTCCCGAACTCAAACTCCGCTCATGCCTTCACCGGCTGGGATTTCGGTTTCGTATTCATGACACGAAACTGCCCGGCAAACCGGATATCGTGATGGCAAAGTACCGCACCGCTGTCTTCGTACACGGCTGCTTCTGGCATCGTCACGATGGATGCAGACACACATCCACCCCGAAATCCAATCAGTCTTTCTGGCTTGAAAAATTTCGTAGAACGCTTGATCGGGATCAACAGAATTTCAAAGCACTCAATAATCTGGGCTGGCAGGTCCTCATCGTCTGGGAATGTGAAATTAACTCAGATGCGAGTCAGGCAGCACAGCGAATAGCACGCCATCTCGGGGAGGTTGAATATGCCGCATGAAATGCGCCTCCCGCCAAGTGCAGCATCCCTGTCCGCTTCAATGCGGGATATTGGATATTCACTGGAGACCGCGGTCGCAGACCTGATTGATAACAGCATTTCAGCCAATGCAGAGAAAATAGACATTTACTGCATCACCGATACGGAGGAACCCGTTATGGCCATTATTGATGATGGCCATGGGATGGGAGCAGATGAACTCATCCATGCCATGAAGCACGGCGGGACCGGCCGAAACCGGAAGCGAACACCGCACGATCTCGGAAAATTCGGACTGGGACTGAAAACGGCCTCCTTCTCCCAGTGCAGACGCCTTACCGTTGTGAGTCGTAGGGGAGAAGAACTAAACGCAGCCGAATGGGATCTTGATGTTGTGGACAACCGGGACGACTGGATCATCTCTCTTCTGAGTGAGGCAGAAATCCACAGCCTTCCCTGTTTTGAACTGCTGCCAGAGCGCGGAACCATGGTGCTCTGGCGTAACCTGGATCGGCTTTTCGGGGACTGTGAAGGGCCGGAGCGGCAAGAGCTGGTCAACAAACAGCTGGCTGAGATGCAACAGCATATTGCACTGGTATTTCACCGGTTCATGGAGGGAAGTGTCCAATGGTCCAGTCAATTACATATCTGTGTAAACGGCCACAGAGTCGATCCCTTTGATCCGTTTTGCCGGGATCATTCGGCGACTCAGCATCAACCGCTCGAACGCATCCGCATCAAGTCTCAAGAAATTCTGCTTCAGGGATATATCCTGCCGCACCACAGCAAACTCTCTGCACAGAAATTTAATCTATACAAAGACCAAAGCAGTTTTTTTGAGAATCAGGGAGTCTATGTATACAGGAACTGCCGTCTGGTTGCATGGGGAGGCTGGTTCCGTCTGATTGCTAAAAAGAAAGCCGCACAACTGGCACGGGTCCAGATTGATTTCCCGAGTTCACTTGATGACTGGTGGACAATTGACATCAAAAAATCACGCGTCCAGCCTCCTCCGGCCGTCCGCACCCGCCTGCGTCAGATTCTGGACAGGATTATCACACCCAGCAAGAAGGTCTACCGCGAACGAGGACAGCGACTTATCCCGGATGATCCTTATTCATTATGGGAACGGATTGCAAATCACACAGGCATCCGATATGTTTTGAACAGCAGGCACCCGCTGATTCAAAATTTGGCAAAGAAACTTGACCAGATCGGTCAGTCTAAATTGAACCTGCTTATTAACTCGGTCGGGGATGATCTTCCGGTGGACAGCATCTGCATGGATTGGAATGACAATCCACAGAAACTATACGCTTCAAATCAGATAAATGAGTCCATCATAAAGCGTCTTGAACAGCTCCATAACAGCCTTCCGGAAGACTTGCAGTACGATATGGACGCATTTCGTGAATTAGTTAATGCGACCCACCTCTTTGATCAACACCGGGATATTGTTGACGCTTACATTGAACAGTGGCAATCGTAATGGCAAACCGGCTGGAAATCGAAAATTATATCGTGAACTCGCTGATTCTCTCCATGCAGCACCTGTCGGGCCTGTCAACCAGCGAAGTCAGACAAAAAGCAGACCAACTTGCCGGAGTGATGGATTTTCACGGAAATCTCGACCCTCTGATTAAGAGAGCTGAGATTTCAATCACCACTACAATGGAATCCGGAGTCTCCCTGATTCAGCCGGATTCTCAACATAACACTGACTGGGCGGACAGACTGACCGACAGCGACTGGATCTATACAAGTGGGTACTTCCGTTATCTGGCATCCTACGGATGGTCCGACAGGATGCAGCAGTCACTCCGTGATGTAAGCAAAATAATACTTGGGCTGTTGAAGGATCCAGCTTCTGATGGAACCTGGGACAGACGCGGTCTGGTAATCGGCAGTGTGCAATCCGGAAAAACAGCCAACTACCTCGCCCTGATAGCACGGGCCGCAGACGCGGGATACAAATTCATCATCGTCATCGCGGGGATCCAGAATGCCCTCCGAAGCCAGACCCAGAGACGCATTGAAGAAGGATTTGTGGGCCGGCACTCGGAAACAAAAAAACCGATCGGTGTAGGACAGATCGTCCCGAATTTTCCTCATCCGATGACACTCACAACCATCAGTGATGATTTCAATAAGCAAATCGCCCGACAAAGTATATATAAACTGACCGACTTCAGTACACCGATTATTCTGGTCATCAAGAAAAACGTGAGCGTTCTGCGTTCCCTTTACGGATGGTTAAAGGACATGAACGCTCATGGAGTAGATCAAATTGAATCGGCCCCGATGCTGCTGATTGACGATGAGGCTGACCATGCGTCAATTAATACAAATAACCCCGACCATGACCCTACCAGAACCAATCAGCTGATCCGGAAAATTCTGAAGCTTTTTGCAAAATCCAGTTTCGCAGGATACACTGCCACGCCGTTCGCCAACATCTTCATCACACCGGAGGACAAGGATGATTTATTCCCGCGTGACTTCATCTACTGCCTTGACCCGCCAAGCAGTTACTTCGGACCGGACAGGGTATTCTCTCAGGAAGATTCTTACAACAGGTTCACCGTCCCGATCACTGACTGCGAGGATATACTGCCTCTGGCCCATAAAAAAGATCACGAGATATTTGAACTGCCAACCAGTTTATGCAAGGCGGTCAGCGAATTCATCATTGCAAGAACCATTCGGGATCTGCGGGGACATGAAGCACACCACTGTTCTATGATGATCAATGTGTCAAGATTCGTGAACGTTCAGAAAATCGTTCGTGATCTGGTCAGTCTCTACCTGCAAAAGCTCAAGTCTGCGATCTTGGCGAATTATGCAATGCCGGATCTGATTGCTTCCCGCAATGCCTACATGAAAAACTTACAAGAAGTATACAAAGAGATCTACCCTCACTGTGACATCTCCTGGGAGAAAATCAAACCCGGACTTCACGACGCAATCATCAGCACTCGTCTGTTTTTGATCAACAGTAAATCTGACCAAAAACTGGACTACAGGAAATACGAATCCGATGGCAGGGGGCTGACTGCAATTGCCATTGGAGGGCTCAGCCTTTCGCGCGGGCTGACTTTGCAGGGATTGTGCGTAAGCTATATCTATCGGAGTACACGCATGTACGACACGCTTATGCAGATGGGACGATGGTTTGGCTACCGCACCGGCTACGAGGATCTTTGCCGGATTCACCTGTCCAGAGATGCAATTTCGTGGTATTCATACATCACCAATGCCTCATCCGAACTGGTTGCCCAGATTCGGGAAATGAGACTGCTTGATAAAACTCCCACGGATTTTGGACTGTACGTAAGGTCACATCCTGATCAGCTTCTTGTCACATCGCCGGGAAAAATGCAACGCGGGGAAAAAATCAACCTGCGGCATAATTACGGAGGGCAGCACAGAGAATTTGCAATCCTGCCCCTGGATCCCTCCATAAATTCCAGAAATGAAAAACTTATAACTGACACCTGGGAAACGGAAACTCTTCAGCGTGCAAAGCGGCCGGGAAAAGAAACCAGCAAGGGATGGATTGTGCGCCGTGTGCCTGTGGAGCGGGTGGAGAAGTTTTTGGTGCAATTCACCACACATACGGCCCTTGAATACAAAAAAGAGGGGATCATTGAATATCTGAGGGCTAAATCCGACCTGTACCACACATGTGATGTGGTTCTGGTTTCTATTGAGAGCCGGGAGGATAAGACGAAACGGCTGCATCTAGGAGCCCAGCAAAGAGCTTCCAGAAACGAAATCAAAAATGACCGATGGTGCCTCCGTAACAATCGGGTAACCAGTCGAGGCGATGAGGGACTCGGCCTGTCAAAACAGCAGGTTCATGAGGCGCAAAGGGAGGCAGCGAAAGACGATAAGCCGGAAAACCTGAGCGGCTGGCACTATCGAAGAGTACGGAAACGTCCCCTGCTCATGATCCATGTGATGACCGGCGAGATGGGGTCTGCACTCGAAAACGTCCGAATCCCGACGATCAGTATGAGTTTCCCGCCGGACAATTATACTACAGAGGTTGATGTCGTGGCAAACCCGGTGTATATCCAGCAGGAGTTATTTGCTATTCACGGCGAAGAGGATCCCGACTGGGATGCAGAGGAAGATTAACATCATCCAGCCTATTATGACAACCGACTATCCTGAATCTCAACCACA
>JAJEFL010000198.1:0-16353 GCA_022820435.1 Rhodothermales bacterium | reverse complement strand
CGGTCACCAAGCGCATCCACCACCTGCATTGATGCCGTCCGTACAAACCGCGCCGCATACGCATCCAGAACTTTTTTACCCGCCGCCACTGACTCCTGAATCGTGGCCACGCCCACCGCCTTCTCAATCCCGGCATGCTTTGCAGACTCCAGGTGCACCGTGAATGTCTCTTCCTCCCAATCCAGATCCTCCTTCAGCAATCGCACGGCAATCAGGGCTTCTACGGTTCCAGAGGCGATCATCACTACCCCGGAGGCCGCCTCATAATCTTCACCGGCTTTGGCGGTTCCGTCCCGGGTCCGGTATTCTGCGGTTACCATCCTGCGCTGCGGATGTGACAGCGATACACGGAACTCCATCACGCCCTCCTCTTCCTGCACCAGCGCATCCTCCACCCGCAGCATCGCATTCCCGTCATCATCTCGGATTGTGCCGATTCCGACCGCCTGCAGGATCTGCACATTCTCACTGGCCTCAGACAGCATAACCTGGAAGGTCTCATCAAGTTCTGGAATCTGATCCGCAATCACCTCAATCTCAATTACACCACGGGTTGCACCCGGATCAAAGATCACGATCCCGCGGGAGGCCGTATAGTCCAGTCCGGCCTCTGCGTCCACATCCGAACTTGCATACTGTACCGTGACAATCTCCTCTGCTGGACGATTCAGTTCAATGGGTAATTGCAGACTTCCCGCATCTTCATAGCCCTGCTGATTCCAGATAGAGATTGCCAGCGGACCCGGACGCTCATCGTTGTCCACAATCGTCACCCGGGTGGTATGCCCGGTGCCATCAAATCCGCCTCCAGATGCAGAAAGCGTTAACAGAATCTGCTCATTTGCATAATCGGTGTCATCCTCCGCGGCCGTCAGGTTCACGATCTGCGGAGTCTGCCAGTCTGCGACCGTGAAGGTGAGGGAACGGCGGTCAAGGGTCAGATCCGTCCCCGCATGGCCGGAAAGCGTGATCGTCACGGAACCGGATGGCTGCGCCAAAAGACGGATCTGGAGCGCAGCGGTGCTCCCCTCCGCCATCGTCACCTCCTCCAGAGCCTCAATGCCCGCTTCATCATTGTCAATGATCTGCACCTCCATCTGATGCGTTACGCCCGCGTAGCCGCCTCCGTTTGCGGTCAGTCGGAGCGCTTCCGTATCATCGACAACGTCATCGTCCTCGCCCGCCCGCAGCGTTACCTCCTGCAAGGTCTGCCACGTATCCGGCGTAAAGGTCAAAGAGAGTGGACTTGCCGTGAGGTCTCCCGCCGGACTGGGGACGGTCACCGTCACCGTGCCGGATGGCTTCTGCGCAAGCGTAACCGCAACCGTCTCGATACCTCCCTCGGGAACTGTTATTGATACAGGGGCCACAATTGCCGGCTCATCATTGTCAATGATCGTCACATGGATTGTTTCGGAGACTCCCGCGTAGCCAACTCCGATGGCCGTTAAGGTCACCACGATATGATCATGGTTAAAATCAGGATCCTCTGCGGCATACAGGGTGACCTGCTGCATTTGATCCCAGTTGTCCGGGGTAAAGGAGTGCGCCGGCGGGGTCAGAGTCAGGTCGGTTCCCGGCGGCCAGGCCATCTCCACCGTCACACGGCCCGGCGGTTCCGAGTTCAGAGAGAACGCAAACGTTTCCGTTCCCCCTTCCGCCACCGATACAGATGGAGGCAGGTTGATGCCCGCATCATCATCATCCGTGATGGTGACCGCTATCCGGGAGGGAGCGCCCGTCAGGACTCCGGATGGCAGCGTTCCGAGTGCCACGGTAAAGGCTTCATCTGGCTCATCGATCTGATCCTGCACGGTAGCGATCACATAGAATCCACTCGTATCTTCGGCTTTAATCACCACCTGCTCCGGTGTCGGTGCATCATAGTCCTGCGGCGCAGTCGCCGCGCCGCCGGTCACGGACAGCGGAATGGTCACATCACCGGGGAGTGGATCGGATAACTCTACGGTCACTGTGACCGGATCTCCTTCGTTCACGGGATCGGGGGACACCGAAAGCCGTACGGTGACTTCTTTCGGAGGGATCCGATCATGGATGGTGACCAACTGCGAGAACGGTCGGCCCTGCCTCAACTCTGGCGGCAGTGGATTTTGTAATGCAACCACAAAGGTTTCATCGTCAATATCCGCATCCGGAATGGTCTTAATCTGCCCGGATCCCTCGGTCTGGCCGCCGGAGACGGTAATCTGCGGAAGCGGCACATAATCCCCGACATCTGCCTCATAATTGATGTAGTTCAACGGAATCGTCACATCGGTTTCCAGTGCACCGGTCAGCGTTGCCGTCACCGTCACCGGGTTCCCCTCAATGACCGCCGGCGGATCTACCCTGAGCGTCACCTCCACCGGGGGAGGCGTGTCATCATCTATGATGGTGATCAGTGCTTTCAGCGGACTGCCCGGCAGCACCGCGGACGGCAGCCGATCCGTATCAATCGCAATCTCAAAGGTCTCATCCCCCTCATAGACATCATCATGGTTCGTCAACAGATCCCCCGTTCCGGTCCTCGAACCCGCCGGAATATCAATGCTGGAAAGCCGGACATAATCATTCGGTTCGGTTGCACTGCCGGGAATATCTGTTAAAGGAATCGTGACCGGATCGGGCAGTGCTCTGGACAGGGTCAGTTCCACGGAAACAACACCCCCTTCGGTCACCGATGTGGGGCCCGCCGATAAATGCACGGTCGGAGGAGAATCCGGAGGCCGGTCCGTATCCTCAATCCGCACCAGAACTGAGCGTGGAGAGGCATCAATGATCTCGGACGGAAGGGTACCCAGGGCGACCGTGAAGGTCTCATCGTCCGTGTCGGGATCTACAAACGTTGGAATCGTACCGGTGCCGGTCAGATCATTTGCATGGATGGTGATCTGCGTTAAACCGGTACCATAGTCGCCGGTCTCTGCGGTTCCCAGAATGCCCCCGTGCCCCAGTGTGATCGGGATCGTTACCGAACCCGGCAGAGTTGCGGACAGCGTTGCCGTCATGGTCACCGGATCCCCCTCCTTCACCGGCGTGGTTGCCGACAGGCGCAGGGTCGTCGGCTTATCCCGGTCCCGGATAATGATCGTGACCTCGCCCTTGTTCAGGCGTAATTGTGGCGGCAGGGTTCCCAGCACCACGGAAAATCTCTCCTCATCGGCATCATTGTCCCAGTTCGTTACAATCGTACCGGAATCCTCCGTCTCGCCTGCGGAGATTGTAAATGCCGTCAGATTGTGACTGTAGTCACCCGGTTCCGTATTGCCGGGAGTCACCATCACCGGGATGGTCACCGCATTCGGGAGTACACTGGAGAGCGTTACCTTTACGGTCACAGATTCGCCCTCATTCGCCGGATTCGGAGACGCGGATAAATCTATACCCGGCCGCTCCCGGATGGTGACTAAGGCCGAATTCTGTGCTCCTGCGGTCAATTCTGGCGACAAGGCTGCACCCAGTTCCACCGTGAATGTTTCATCCTCCAGATCATCATCTGCCTTGGTCGCAATCCTTTCGGATTGCTCATTCTCACCTGGATTGATGGTGATTGAGTTCAAGGTACCGTCATAATCCTCCGCTTCCGCTGTTCCCGCCGTAAGTGTCAGCGGAATCGTCACCGGTTTGGAAAGTACTCTGGGAATCTTCACCGTCACCGTCACTTCTTCACCCTCCATCACTGAAGTGGTTGCAGATAAACTCACCGGCCGCTTATCCAAAATGGTCACAAGAACAGAGTCCTGCTCCCCCGCCACCACCTCATCTGGCCAGTTCTCATGCTCCGTGTCCAAGACAACCCAGAATGCTTCATCCTCAATATCCACATCCTCTTCGGTCGAAATCGTTGCCGTATCCATAGAACTTTCGGCTTCAATCCTGATCGGATTTGGATTCAGCGGGCCATGGTCTCCATCTTCCGCCGTGCCCCCGTTACCGTCGTCCAGAAATTTCACCGGAATCTCCACCGGGTTCGCTAAATCGGCCCCTGCAAGCCTTACCGTCACCGTCGTAGAATTTCCCTCCAGGACCGGATTCGGAGATACTGATACATTCACCTCTGGCTTATCATCGTCGGTGATCGTGACCGCAACCTCGGACGGATCCCCTGCAAACACCGCGGGATGTCTGGTCTGAAGATCAACCTCGTCAATCATTACCGTAAAGTCCTCATCGCCCTCTATGATTTCATCCTGAACCGTCGAGATCGTAACGGTTCCCGTTTGGTTCGTTCCATCTCCAGAGATCGTAATGCTCTCCAGGTCGGGAAGAAGATAGTCATCACCTTCGGTCGCGGTGCCCGCTGTAATCGTTAGCGGAACCGTCACATCACCCGACTGCGCCTCTGAAATCGCCGCCGTAACCGTCACGGATTCGCCCTCGTTCACCGGGCTGGGATCCGCCGACAAACTCACCGTCGGCGAATCCTCTCCCCTGATTGTGATTTTCACTCTGCAATCTGAAGGAATGCAATCGTTATACGAGAAATCAACATTCCCTGTACCATCCTCAAAAACTGATATACCTGTTTTATGAAACGTAATATGCTCCACTTCGGTGTCACCATTTTCTGCGATCTCAATCAAAACACTGGCTTCTGTCTGATCCCCCTCAAACTCAAAATCACAAAAGCGGTCAAAATTGTTTTGATTAATTAATCCGTGACGATCCCAGCATCGGATATCGTAATCATAAACATCCGCAGTGGAGGAAGGATGCAGTCGAATTCGTGAAGCCTGATCTTCCCTCACTGGTCTTGACAGTGACATCGTCAGGGTCGTGGTCTCGCCCTCCGAAACAATGGGTGGGTCCGCCGAAAGCGTAACCGTTATCCTGTCATCGTCAAGAATTGTCACACTGACTGACTGGGGATTGCCTGGCCATACTTCATTGGTGCGTTTTACCCTGAACCGAAAATTTTCATCCTTTTCAGGAAGATTATCCTCGATGGTAGCGATCTTAACGGAACCACTTTTGCTGTTTTCAGGAATCCTGATGGATGTCAATTTTCCATAGTCGTTCGTTTTATCATGCGGTGAAAGCGGGATGAACAACTCTCTGGCCAGCACTTTTGAAATTGTTGCCGTGATCGTCACGGAATCACCCTCGACCACCTTACGCGGAGATATCGACAATTTAACACCCGGCATATCCTTGATGAACGGCCGTACACTACCGGGCCGTCCCACCTCAATCTCAGGATGATCAGTCCGAAGTTTTTTATCATTGAAGGTTGCTTCAAATTGCTCAGAATTCTCCATTTGACCATCTTCTATGATCTGAATTTGTACGGTCCCGGTCACTTCGCCCGCAGTGATTGGAGTATTGCTCGGCGGCAAAATTTTATAGTCGCTGTTATTCACTCCCCCCACCTGCGGCAGGATCATTAACGGAATCGTTACATCTGCATTCTCCTCCGTCCAGATGTCCTCCCCCGACGCAAACTCAACATCTGGCTTACCGACTACAGATAAGTGGTGACTGCAGTTTGTACACCCATCATTGACACCCCCGTATGCCGAACGGCCATCCTCTGCAGCAGATTTGTGAGGATCATTGTCCGACCGGGTTTCCACCGGGCCTAAACCTGTAAAATCCCCAGTCTGAGATACCTGTATTTCGTTGCTCCAGAACATAGATGGTCCGCTGACTTTATTCGTCTCCGCATAGACCGCCGCTGGAAAAACTTGTTGTGCGGAACCCTCGGAATCACGGGGTATAGAGGATGCGAGAAAAATTAGAAGCCCCGGCACCATCAGAACATACAACCCTGGAGCCGGGCGAGGGGAGGAAACCGTCTGGATCTGCCCAACTTGTGGATACAACGAACGAATCCGAACCTGCCGAGAAAACAACCTCTTGCCCCGCCACCCAAACTTGATACTGCTGACCATCTTACTCCTGTGTGTCTGATGAGACACATCAGCAAACGAAAACAATGTTAAAATATACGTATTTACGATCTTCCCGCCCTCCCCTGCAATCCCTGACAGACACTCATTGCAGGAGACATTGTAACGGCTATGAACCGCCAGATGGCATTTTTGGATTTTTCCCGAAAAGGATCCCTGCCTCGTACATCCGCTTTCGCGGGTACCCCTGTAATCTCAGATTTCAGCGGCAATGTCTGGGTACAATTCCGTTCGTACCGATCATCCTTGCAATCGGCGGTTTCGTATCATTTCAGTTGCATTTCTTGAATGCGTTTACCCCGGTGTCCCTCAAGTACCGATTCCGCCCTTGATCAGGTATCCATTCCGCCATAGA
Source organism: Rhodothermales bacterium (assembly GCA_022820435.1). Classification (GTDB taxonomy): domain Bacteria; phylum Bacteroidota; class Rhodothermia; order Rhodothermales; family Bin80; genus Bin80. The sequence goes on along the minus strand of JAJEFL010000198.1, from coordinate 10,089 downwards.
CTTTGCATACCCCCCGCTCAGAGACATCCCATGCTGGATCAGATTGTTAAAAAGAACTCCCCCAGGATCGGTAAATTTTCGGAGTAAATACTGAAAAACAACTCCTCAAATGTCATGAACTCTATCCACAGACTGTCCATTCCTGTAAGCGACCGTAGGATGTCGAGTTGAAACTTATTCGGAACCCGGCTGCTGTGACCAGACCGTTTCTGCGGACTCCGTGTAACCTTCCCTGATTTTACAAATAAAACCCACCGGATCATCTCCTACGGCCCCCAACCCAATTCAAACCATGCTATGACAATGAGCAGCGATTCCGGATCGTCTGGTTTGTCCGAATTCTGCACAGTATGGGGACCGGACGACTGGAATACAATCCACCGCCGCGCCAGCGAATCGGGGGCATTATTCTACAGCGACCCTCAGACCGGCTATCGTGTCTTCACCGAGGCTGGATTGCGCCAGCGGGGACGTTGCTGCGGAAGCGGGTGCCGGCACTGTCCGTGGCAACATCGAGGAATGCCTCTCTCGAAGCGAATTGCACACAGTCGCCAACCTTCGTGGCTTACGGTTGACACCGGCCCGGCCCGGCCAGTGGATCTGCTCTTCTGGAGCGGAGGAAAGGATAGCTTTCTTGCACTTCGAAGTCTGGAACGTGAAGCGGTACGCCCGGTGGTTCTTCTCACCACCTTTGACACCGAAACACGGATCATTGCACACCAGGAAATTCTCATAGACGACACAGTTCGTCAGGCCCGACAGCTTGGGATTCCCCTTCTTGGAATCCCCCTGTACTCCGGGCAGTCCTATCCAGAGAGAATCCAGGAGGGCTGCGCTCTAATCCCTCATATTGAACGCTTTGTTTTTGGCGACCTGCATCTGGAGCACATCCGTGAGTGGCGTCAGACGGCACTGCAGGCGCTGGCTCGGGAGCGAGAACTTGAACTGCACTTTCCACTTTGGGGCGTTCCCTGGCGCACACTCATGTCTGATCTAGAGGAAAGTGGGGTTCCCTGCGTAATTTCCGCTGTAACCGAGGCGGTCACAGATGTCGTGCGGGTGGGCGACCGTTTTGACCGTGAGCTAATCGGGAGACTTCCTGATGGCATTGATCCCTTTGGAGAACATGGAGAATTCCATACTCTTGTCAGATTGTGGGAGAAAAATGGCTGACGGGCATTCATCTGCAGTTTGATTCATTCACAGAACAATAGCAGTCAAATGTTATTTCCCAACCTGCGGGGCTGGAGAACATCTCGACAGAACAGCATGGCAGCCTGGACCGCTTGCGGTTCTTGCAAAACCAGTTATCCAGACTAAAAAGTAATCCTGAACACCTTCATGTCAATGAAAACTTTTAAGGTTGGAGGTTTTGCAAGGGGCTTACTTCACAGCAAAACTGGGACATCCCCTGCTCCAGTACTTCGTGGACCGTTCAGGTTTCACCTTGGTGCACCTTATTTTCCGGTTTTGATCCATCACAGCCCCCTATGCCACGGGAATCATCCCGGGATGTGATGCGAACTACGAACATTCAGACCGCCATAATCCCGGAGATGCCGCACTTATTCAGTGAATTCGGTATTTAGGCATCTTTCGTGACATGACTGCACGTTTTCATATCGTCTCCCCCATGCTTCACTAAACCTCACTTCACACACAAAGCCGTTTCTCTGAAATTGGATCCATCCCCGACATTCACATCATCAGAGAGTGTTCCAGATTGTTTACAACCTGCCAGGTGGAGCTAAGCGGAGTCGAACCGCTGACCTCCTGAGTGCGATTCAGGCGCTCTACCAACTGAGCTATAGCCCCTGGTGCCGAGACATGTAAACGAACTCCATCGCGCTAAGGTCCGATTCTACTGCTGGAAACGAGAATCCATCCACTCGGCGGGTAAAGGTCGGATCTGTGCTGCACTTCACTGCGCACTGAAATGGTCTTTTCAATTTCCTGACCGCCGGGATTCGATGAACATCCGGGACCGCAAACAATTTGCATTGAAAATCATTGAACGGCTTTCATTTTACTGACAAATCTCATAACCATGAGCGTATCCCTTCCTGCCAAAACGAAAGACCACTTCGGGACCCGAACATCTCTTAACACTCCGGACGGGCCCGCATGGATGTATCGACTGGATTCGCTGGATGTGGCGGGGTATGCGCTTGACCGTCTCCCCTACTCCATCCGGATCATGCTTGAAGCAGTTCTGCGCGGCTGTGACGGATTTACCGTCACCCCTGAGAATGTTGAGCAACTGGCGCAATATAACCCCAAAGCACCGCGCCGCGCCGAGGTGCCATTCTCGCCAGCCCGGGTTCTGTTGCAGGATTTTACCGGTGTGCCCGCCGTAGTTGACCTTGCGGCAATGCGCAGTGCAATGGCACGTGCCGGCGGCAACCCCTCGGCAATTAACCCGCGTGTACCTGTACACCTGATTATCGACCACAGTGTTCAGGTGGACTACTTTGGAATCCCTGAAGCACTCCAGCTGAACTCGGATCACGAATTCCGTCGTAATCGGGAGAGATATGAATTTCTACGCTGGGGACAGCAGGCTTTTGATAATTTTTACGTTGTCCCTCCAGCCAGCGGCATCTGCCATCAGGTAAATCTGGAGTATGTCGCCCGCTGCGTCTGGACAGCAGCTGAAGGTCAGGATCTGGCAGCCTTTCCAGATTCTCTGGTCGGCACCGATTCACACACCACCATGATTAACGGGTTAGGTGTCGTGGGATGGGGGGTCGGTGGAATTGAGGCCGAGGCGGTCATGCTTGGTCAGCCGATCTATATGCTGATGCCGGAGGTCGTGGGCTTCCGCCTCACCGGCTCCCTCCCCGAAGGGGCCACTGCAACCGATATGGTCCTTACCGTCACACAAATGCTCCGCAACTACGGCGTGGTGGGCCGCTTTGTTGAATTTTTCGGCCCCGGCATTCAGGCGCTTTCCGTGCCTGACCGTGCAACGATCAGCAATATGTCCCCGGAGTATGGGGCAACCATGGGATTTTTTCCCATTGATGCGATAACCTTAGGGTTTCTAAGGCGCACAGGTCGCACGGAGAATCTGATTCAACTCGTGGAGCGCTACACCAAAGAACAGGGACTGTTTTTGACCCCTGATGCACCCGAGCCGGAATATCTGGATACCCTGACATTAGATCTGGGCGATGTCGTTCCGAGCGTTGCCGGGCCGAAACGTCCACAGGACCGTATCCCTGTCCCCGACCTCGGCAGATCTTTCCGCACCTCCTTCACCGCCCCTGCCGGCCCTCAGGGATTTGGGCGACAGGAAGCGGACCTTGAACGCAGTGTGGAATCTGCTGATCTGCCCAATCCGCTTCGCCATGGCGATGTAGCCATTGCCGCCATCACCAGTTGCACGAACACCAGTAATCCAAGTGTCATGATTGGCGCGGGACTGGTCGCAAAAAAGGCAGTTGAACGTGGACTGAAGGTCGCACCGTATGTAAAAACCAGTCTAGCCCCCGGATCCCGTGTCGTAACCGAATACCTCCAGAATGCCAACCTGATGCCCTATCTGGCACAGCTGGGCTTTGACCTGGTTGGCTACGGATGTACGACCTGTATCGGAAATTCCGGCCCCCTGCCGCAAGAAGTCAGCAGTTCCATCCAGACAGGGGATCTGGTGGTATCGGGAGTTCTGAGTGGGAACCGCAATTTTGAAGGGCGGATCCATGCGCTGGTTCAGGCTAATTACCTTGCCTCTCCGCCACTGGTCGTTGCCTATGCGTTAGCCGGAACCGTAGATATTGATCTTACCCGTGAACCCGTCGGAAAAGATCCCGCAGGCCAAGAGGTCTATCTGCGGGATATCTGGCCGACGGCCGAGGAAATCACGGATACGATTGAGGTCTCAATCACGCCGGAACTGTTTCTGAATGAATATGGCGGCATTGAAACCTCCAACGAAATCTGGAATGCCATTGAAATCCCAAGTGGCTCGCTGTATGAATGGAACGCAGATTCGACGTATGTACAGGAGCCTCCCTTCTTTGTCGGCCTGACCCGTGAGGCCTCCGTCGTGTCTCCGATCAAGGGGGCGCGTGTACTGGCCAAATTAGGTGACTCGACGACGACGGATCATATCTCCCCGGCCGGGGCAATCCCGAGAGAATCTCCAGCGGGATTCTATCTGAGCACTCATCAGGTCCTTCCCCGGGATTTCAACTCGTTTGGATCCCGGCGGGGCAATCACGAAGTGATGATGCGGGGCACGTTTGCCAATATCCGCATTAAAAACAAACTTGTGCCCGGCACCGAAGGAGGCATCACACGGTGCTTCGTCAATGATGGCGAAGTCATGCCGATCTATGATGCAGCGATGCGATATCAGGAAGCCGGAGTTCCGCTCATCGTTCTGGGGGGAAAAGATTATGGTATGGGATCCAGCCGGGACTGGGCGGCAAAGGGGACCATTCTTTTAGGGGTCAGAGCCGTGATCGTGGAAAGTTTTGAGCGGATTCATCGCTCAAATCTGATCGGCATGGGCGTATTGCCGCTGGAGTTTCTGGAGGGCGAAAATGCCGATACGCTTGGTCTGGACGGGAATGAGTCCTACAGTCTTGTGCCCCCTGAGGAAGCCGGCACGCTTGTGGATGTGATTGCACTGCGTGCAAATGGGAAAGAGATTTGCTTCACGACACGGTCAAGACTCGATACCCCTGTTGAGGTGGAGTATTACCGCAATGGCGGAATCCTGCACTATGTGCTGCGTGAATTTCTGGCGGAGGAGTGACCTCCACCGCCTGGCGTTTCAATACGCAGTCGATCTCCGGCGTGTAATCTCCGTGTAAACTGACCGGGGAGCACCTTCCGGTGCCCGTCCGCAGAGATCAGGATGTTTTGGCCCTTTCGGCCCGGAGCACCGCCCTGGAGTCCCCAGGGGGCGTAGCGGCGGCGTTCACTGAGCATCGTCACTGTGGCATCCGCCAAAAGTTCATATTCACGGACCAGCCCTTCGCCGCCGCAAAATCTCCCTTTACCGCCGCTGCCGCGGATGCGTGCATACTCTCTGATCCGAAACGGGAACTGCATCTCCAGCGCCTCAACCGGCGTGTTCAGGGTATTGCTCATGTGCACATGCACGCCACTGAATCCATCCGCATCCGGCGATGCCCCCATCCCTCCGCCAAGCGTTTCATAGTAGGCATACGGGGTTCCGTCTGTGCGCTTTCCCCCAATCGTCACATTATTCATGGTTCCCTGACTCGCAGCGGGAATATCATGCGGCAATGCCTGCGCCAACGCCCCAAGAACCGCATCCGTAATACGCTGCGAGGTCTCTACATTTCCTCCTGCAACAGGTGCAGGTCTGGATGCATGGACGAGTGTATCTCTGGGAGCCGTGACATGGATCGGCAAAAAACAGCCCGCATTCACAGGCACATCCTCCTTCAGCAGGCACAGCACTACGTAATAGCATGCTGATGCAGTGACGGCCAGAACGGTATTTAGCGGTGTATCCAGGGTTCGATCTGTACCTTTAAAATCAAAGATTACTTCACTGCCACGAATTTGAACCGCCACCCTGATGGACGCGTCCCGGCCGTCTGCTAACTCCAGTTTGTCCTCAAACTCATAAACTCCATCCGGCCAGGTCTCTATTGCCGCCCGCACCAATTGCTCACTGTAGTGCTGCAGGTACGAACTATACCTGCAGACTTCGGCTTTCCCGTGCTGTTCAAAAAGGGACTGAAGCCGCTGTTCCCCGACTGCATGTGCGGCCCGCTGAGCGTCTAAATCTCCCTGTCTCTCTGCCGGGGTGCGAACATTGGCAAGGATCATCCGAAGCACGCTCTGATTGACTTCTCCCGCCTCATAGAGTTTGATTGGCGGAATGATGATCCCTTCCTGAAATAACTCCGTAGACAGGGGAAGAGAGCCCGGACTCATTCCGCCCACATCCGCATGATGCGCCCGGCTGGCCACGAAGAAAAGGGGTTCGTTCCCCGCAAAGACAGGTGAGATCATCGTAATATCCGGCAGATGATTCCCCCCGTCAAACGGATCATTCAGAATGACGACATCGCCCCGTCTCCATTGAGGGAAGGTCCTGAGGGCGGCCTCGCAGCTTGCAGGCATCGCCCCAAGGTGCACCGGGATATGGGCGGCCTGCGCAATCATATTTCCTTCTGCGTCAAACACGGCGCAGGAATAATCCAGACGTTCCTTGATATTGGGGGAATAGCCCGTTCGCCGGAGTGTCACCCCCATCTCATCGGCAATGCCGACGAGCCGGTGGCGATAGATTTCTGTAAGGACAGGATCAATCGTCATGATCAAGCCATTCAAGATGAAGATTTTGCCACGGGTCCACCACCCCCCTCCAACCCGACGAGACGACCAAAGTGGAATCATATTGCACGATCAGGGCCGGCCCGTCAAATACGCATCCTGTATGCAGCAGGTCACGGCTGATCAGCGGAATTGAGAGCGGTGCGTCTGCTGTGAAATACACAGATGTACGCGGGGCATCTGCCAGATTGAAGGGAGTATTCCCGGCACCTGTATCGGGATTCGGAATCTCCGGTGATTGCGCCACACTGGCACGCAGTCGTACCGCGACGGATTCAACGGGCAGTTCTGCTTTTGAATACCCGTACCGCGCCTGATGCGCAGCATGAAACGCCTTCCCGGCTGCATCCACATTCTCTGAGGTTACGGGCAGATTCAGAGGAACGGTAAGTTCATAACTTTGCCCGGTATATCGTAAATCAAGGCTGCAATCCAGCTGCGCCGCATCGGAATCCAAGCGGGAAAGGACGGTTGCTTTTAATCGGTTGATGCGCGAAACCAGTCGCTTCGGAGCGGCAGTAAGTTCCGCCAGCGGCACCAGAAATGCCTGTGAAGCATCACTGGTGATGTCTGCCATCAGGAGCCCAAATGCACTGAGCACCCCGGGATGGCGCGGTACCAGAATCTTCCCGACTCCCAGAGAGCGGGCAATTGCGCATGCATGCAGCGGTCCTGCTCCCCCGAACGGCACCAGTACATGGGATCGCGGGTCATACCCGCACTCCACCGAGACGCGCCGCAGCGCCCGTTCCATGGTTGCATTTGCGACGTGAAGGATTCCCAGCGCGGTTGCTTCTATTGAGAGGGCCAGAGACTGTCCCAGTTTCGCAATCGCCCTGCGTGCGAGTCCGGTGTCGAGTGCATGCGAGGACTGTCCGCCAAGGAACCGGGATGGAAGAAGCCGTCCGAGCACAAGGTTTGCATCGGTAACGGTGGGCGCCTCACCGCCCTGTCCATAGCAGACCGGCCCCGGCACGGCCCCGGCGCTTTGCGGTCCTACCCGCAGCACTCCGCCTGCATCTACCCGGGCAAGGCTTCCCCCGCCTGCCCCTACGGTATGAATTTGGATGGCAGGGAGCCGGAGCGGGATTTCACAGACGGCATTTTCGGTGGTTTGGGGAATCCTGCCTGGGCACAGTGCAACATCCGTACTGGTGCCGCCCATATCCAGTGTCATGATTTGCGGCTGCGGGGTCTTCAATGCGTGTTTCGCCAGCGTAAATGCGCCGACAACGCCCCCTGCAGGCCCGCTCAGGACCAGCCGGGCCGGCTGCAGTGTGGCCTGTCGGGCATCCAGCGTTCCCCCGCTGGACTGCATCACCTTCAGCGACCTGCCTTCAAGCACCCGTCTCAGGCGGGTTAAGTAGCGCAGCACCAGAGGGCGCACATACGCATTCACGACGGTGGTGGATGTTCGCTCGTATTCCCGGTACTCGGGCAAAAGATCAGCGCTCAGCGAGAACGGTACATCCGGCAATTCTTTTTCCAGCGCGGCGGCAATCAAGCGTTCGTGTACATCATTCAGAAAAGAAAAAAGCAGTACCACTGCAATACTTTCTATCCGTTCCTCTTTCAGGCCCTGCATCAATTCACGAAGTGCAGGAACCTCCAGTTCAGTGAGGACTTTGCCGTCACTGCCGATCCGCTCCTCTGCTTCAAAGCATAAGGATTCCGGAATCAACGGGGGTGCGGCCGATTGCGAAAATTCATACAGCTGCGGACGATTCTGTCGTCCGATTGCCAGTACGTCTTTGAACCCGCGGGTTGTAATGAGCGCCGTTCGGGCTCCGCGCTGCTCAAGAAGCGCATTCGTGGCAATCGTTGTACCGTGCATAACCGGCACACTGGAGTCGATTTCAAGTACATCCAGGCCCTGCAAAATTGCCTGGCTTTGATCCTCGGGCGTGGTAGACACCTTGCAGACCGTAAGTCCATCGGCATCCAGCACTGCAAAATCCGTGAAGGTCCCGCCTACATCAATACCGATACGCCGGCTATTTCTATGCATCATCCAGATTTGCTACAGCGCAGGTATAATATGAAATACGGGCAAAACGCCTGCTCTCCCGAAGACTTCCGGGCGGAGGTTTTGATTGCGTGACTCGCATCTCATAGCCGGCGGAACCTGCATCTGGAAAACACATTTTCATCCCTTAACGTGGACATGTTGCAGGGATTTGTACGGTAGTCAGGATCCAGAATATATGCCAGAGAACCAAGTGTGCTGCACATCACACACGGCTATACAAAAAAAACCGCCCATAGAGCTTGGAAACAGGGTTTTTTACAGAGAGAGTCTTCAGATCGCAGACCTCAGTACGACAAGAAATTTTAACTTAAAATATGATTGCAAAATGCAGCCTACCGTGTTCTCCAACTTATCTGTTGAACATTCAGTCAACTGTTTAAATTTGAGAATTACAGCAAGTTAACCCACTGCCACCAGCCTATTTAAGCGCTCTTGCTCAATCGCCATCTGTTTACGTTTGATGGCACCGCTCTTTCGGTCTCGTCTGTTTGGCGGAACTGGAACCCCGAAGTATTCTGAGGCCTCCGAAAGCGTAAAATCAAGAAGATCCGGCTGGTTGAACGCAAGCTTTGCGGAAGGATATGTACCTTTGAATTCCAGCGATTCTCTGATTTGATGCGCGACTGCCCGTGCAAGTGGTGGAGGAACCGCGTTCCCAACCTGTCTTGCACCATGCCACTTTGTAATATGGAACCTGAACCAATCGGGAAATCCATGAAGACGGGCCATTTCCCGCACCGTGACACATCTGGGATATTTGTAGTGGATCGGACGTGGACTCGTGAACGCTCCTCTGGATGCATCTGTACCGGCTCGCAGAGTATTGGATACGCCATGAATCGGCAACTTAAAAAACCTGCTGATCGGTTCAACGGAGCCTCTTTCTGTTTCAGCAAAACGGCGGCGGGAAATATCGGTATGCGCAGTTCGCGCACTTGATGTCAGTTCATCAGGTGACCAGTCTCGAACATACCCAAAATGCCACGCATCGTCAATCAGACATCTCATTTCGGTGGCATATGGGGATGGGCTGCCGTATCTGTTTGTCTTCACGGTATCGGAGTAAAGCAGCGTTTTGTAGTCTTCTGCGTTGGGAAGATCTGCGAGAGCATCTTCACAGGTCGGCCCGACGGGGAGATTTTTATCCGCAATTTTCTTCCCGGCGACATTTGTTTCTGAATCGGGATAGTCTGGAAGAATTTCCCCTTTCCGTGCTCCCATCAGAATCAGGCGCTCACGATTTTGCGGCGTTCCATAGTGACCCGCATTCAGCACCTGCCAGGGTTGTTGAACTTCATATCCTGCTTCATCAAACGCTTTGATCAGTTCGGCAAGAAATTTTTTATGTTTTCCGAGAGTCAATCCCTTAACATTCTCGAACACGAAAGTACGAGCATCCAGTTCTTTGACGATACGGACAAAGCCCAGAACCAGTTTATTCCGGGGATCCTCCAAAATTCGCTGCCCGATCAGCGAAAATCCCTGACACGGTGCGCCGCCGAAAACGCAGTCAACTGGAGCATCCCCCATACCCGCTGCCATTCTGATTTGGAAACCGCTTAAACCCTCCACTGATAATGGAATCATCACAGTTCCGGGAAAATTGAATTTGTGCACCGCACAGTGAACAGGATCAATTTCTACCGCCGCCACAACATCAAACCCTGCCTGCTCAAACCCTAAACTCATCCCCCCTGCACCCGCGAATAGATCCACGGCAGTAGGACGGTCTGATGGTG
>JAJEFL010000139.1:0-3582 GCA_022820435.1 Rhodothermales bacterium | reverse complement strand
CGTGGAAAATCTCGTACGATGGTGGAAAAAATTCGGATGCAACCGATACCCCAATGCCGACCGACTCGTCATTCTGGCCGATTGTGGCGGCTCCAATGGCAACCGCTCCCGCGCCTGGAAATACTTTCTGCAAACCCTCCTGTCCGACATCTTTCAACTACAGGTCACCGTCGTCCATTATCCCGCCGGCGCAAGTAAATGGAACCCCATTGAACACCTCCTCTTCAGTGCGATCAGCTGCAACTGGGCAGGCCGACCATTGGAATGCTGGAAGACGATCCTAAACTACATTCGGACCACCACCAACAAGTCTGGACTCAAAGCGGATGCCATTCGGGTGACTAAACCATATCAAACCGGAATCAAAATCAGCCAAGAACAGATGGATCAATTAAATCTGATTTACAATGAATTCTGTCCCCAGTGGAATTACACCATCAATCCCACAAACTCATCGGCCGCCAATATGCCCACATTAGAAGCCTGTCTTGCCGAACTGAAAAAGAAAGGCGAAACGGCAGCCCCGTGACACAGTAGAATGGACGTGTCGGGGAGCATCCAATGAAACCATGATGGGTAATTTATTTTTTGGTGAGCCCTTAGCACCAGAATTCTCAATGTCATATGTAGATCACCATTTCGGTGCCCCGGCTGCACAGCAACAGCAGAGCCTATCTCAAAGTATTTCTGGAAACTGAACTCACATACCCTGGATCAGAGGAATTGTGGGTGTGTGATCGTTGACCTTTCAAACATAGTTTATGGGAATGTTAGGTAGCCGGAGTGTGAAATTTTCTCCGGCTATTTGACGAGATGAATGTACTGCATACAGACTCGTAATCACAAATCGCTCAATTACATTTGATCCTGCCACGTTGTTGATAAGTTCTAGGAGTTCGTGTTTTTTCTTTTGAAGGAACTGTCTTCAACTAAAGATAATTGCAACTGAGATAACCACCCCGGCAAAACCTATCATCTAGATGAGTACAGTGTACTTTGAATTCACTACGTCAATTTTGGTGTTCTGAACATCAAATTTCGCATCTAGCCTTTCGATTACATTTGATCCTGCCATGCTGCTGATGAGTTCTACGAGTTCGTGAGTTTCCTCCGCGGACAACTTACCTTCTCTGGCCGACTTGCGGAGGAGCCGAAAGATGCGTGTCGTGTTCGATGTCTGGTCATTCATAATCTGTTTTTCGTCCCATTCGCCAGATTCAGAGTCGTTACGGGACAACGATATAAGATTTTTTCTACACTTTTGTATCAATTAGTTTCAAAATACTCAGATTATCTGGTGCATCCTTATCTGGGCAGGGCTCCGACATGTCGGGTTTCCCGCGAATACAAGAGCCGCAAAGACAGGGCTGGACTGATCATCCGACCGGTGAATGAGCGGGGGCATCTGCTTCACGCTTTCAAGGCATAGAGCCCTTCCAAATGATGGATGTAAGCCCGGCATCTATGCCATAAACATAATCCAAACCAATTAATTCTGACTGTGAGAAACTTTTTGCCTCGCTTTCATCCTTCGGTCAGGGTGCGGGAAATTACTCCTTCCTTAAAAGAAGGAAATTTGCAGTGCTATTGGTTAGGGGATGTCTGAATCCGAATTTATACTTTGCGGTCTCATCTTCGGAAGGATATTGGGAGGTGATGCCTGCCTGCGCAGCAGGATCGCCTGCTGCCGCGCAGGTCACATCGGAACTAAATCCTAAGCAGTTTTGGGTTACCGCATCTGCCACAGAACTGATGGTGTCTCTTTTCCTGTTCGGAACATTTCCATGCTGCTTGACCGGGATATTGGCAAGAGTTGCAGTTGCGCATTCAATTCATACACGAGTTCCTGAACAGATCTGGTTCCCCGGTTCGTCTAATACTCTAGATGGCGAATATCCGCCGCCTGGAGATGTTTAATGTACCGGAGTGCAGGGGGGTACGGTTACCGGTCAGACGTATCAGTGCAGAGATTGTTAACTACGGTGGACAGTGCATTAGAGGCACTGGGTGTATATTTCGTACAGATGCATGTGGATGGCGTTCTGCGGCGGTCACGCCGCCCGGAATGCGCCCGGTTGTCGGCACTTTGAGGATCATCAACCCGCAGTTGAAAATGAACGGTCCGTCCGTGAACCCTTTCCGGAACATGGCGTTCGATCATTTGATTCAACAGGGCGGAGAGTCCCCAATCATCCTGAAAACATCTAGAATACAATAACGGCACAATGAGCATAAATCCTGTTTACAACCCCCGTGACATCGAAGTACCGGAAGCTGAGAAAAAAAGGAGGGCGGAAATTGTTGCCAAAATCAAGGCCGCTCCCGAAATGACACCGGACGAATATCGAAGACAGCTGAAGGGCTACGCTTTGGGGGCAGCAAAAACACCTGAAGATCGGGAAAGGCTGTCCAAAGAGTTTGATCGTGAGTATGGCACCTATTGGGCTCCATGATTCTTCATGAGCTTGTTGGCCACAATGAGGATCATCCAGCATATCAGGCACTGGAGGTGGCCAATCGAAAAACACAGCTTAATTTCCTGAAGTCGCTGGTACGTGCCGCATTAGGTTCTGATACTCCGTTTTTGTCACAAACGGTGATTAAGGCACTCAATTTCCATTCAATCGGGTGCCTGCACGCGTATGCAGGCCGGTACAGGCCATGCGAAGTGAATGTGGGAGAGTATCTTCCGCCAGAGCACTTCAGGGTTGCGATGCTTATGGATGATATGGTGAATCGCGTAAATCGAAATTGGACGGAAACCGAATCAATAGAACTAGCCGCATATGTGCTGTGGCGGATCAACCATATTCATCCATTTATTAATGGGAATGGTAGGACTGCCAGAGCGTCGTGCTATTTTGTATTGTGCCTCCATATGGGGAAGTGGATTCCGGGAGATCCTATTCTTCCCGAACTTTTAAGGGAAGATCCCTATCGTTCCAGATATCTTGAGGCGCTCAAAGAAGCCGATCAAGACGGGAGGCTGGCACCTTTAGCCTACGTAATTGCAGATGGACTTCTTCACCAGTTATCAGATCCCAAGATCCAATAATTTTCCGGGTGTGTTCGGTGCACTTCGTAAGGTGATCTGTTAGTTCGATCAGGGGGTTATACTTCGCTGTCCCATCTGTGGAAGGATGGTGGGGATGTGATGCCTGCGAGCGCAGCATGGTCGTCGACTGCCAAGGTGCAGGTTCCATCAGAGTCTCCGGCTCGCCTGCGGGAAAGATGGATAGAACCTGTCAAATGCCAAATCCCCTCTTAGTCGGCATCATCCACCCTCTCAGTTGTCGCTAGACATCCCCCCCAGCGAATCACCAAGACAGGGTTTGCGGATGAGTACAGCCGGCCGGGCAAAGTGTATCCGCAGAATACCGTTGCGGACGGATTGCAGGTTCCAGGGAGCGTTCAGGCTGGAGTTTACAGCAACTATTCTGCTGGAGCCCCGATCAGGACCCTGTCCGGTGCAATGAATGCACTGGCATAACTTTTCTCAACCACATCCAGAAGGCGCTCGGCATCCTCCCGGTTGCGAAAGTTGCCGATCCGAACACGATAATAGGGAGCACGGAAATCCTG
>JAJEFL010000199.1:0-12484 GCA_022820435.1 Rhodothermales bacterium | reverse complement strand
TCCGCAGACTTGGTGGAACAAGACTTTGAAAAAGGAATCAAAATCAGCGATGCCGAGATGGCAAACCTGAATCTGCACTCCCATCAAACCATACCCCAATGGAACTACTCCATCAAACCGCAAACAAATCGCATAATTCTGGTGTCTTAATGGAAAATTTAGAGGATAAGTTGTTTTTTCGCCAGCCCTATGAAATCCAGGTAGTCCGGAGCAGGAAGAATGAAAAGCTTGCGGAAAAGATTGTCCTGACGCGTCGGTCCGCGTATGATGAATGTACCGAGGCGTTTGGCGGATATGTTCTACGGATGAGTCATACCGAATGGTCTTGTGAGGACATCGCACGCACCTATTGGAGGCTGGGAGAGATTGAACGGGCCTTCCGAACCATGAAATCGGACCTTGGACTCCGTCCTCTCTATCATAGTAAGGATGAGCAGATTAAAGCCCATCTATTCCTGTCGATTCTGGCCTTTCATGCGGTTCACTTCATTCGGACTAAATTCAGACGGAAACAGGTCACCGAGAGTTGGGGAACGCTCAAGGTCCGACTCAATGAGCATACGCGTGTGACGACCGTTCTGCCGGAAAATGAGACGCATTGCCTGCTGTTCCATCAAGACCGGGATCTCAAGCCATTCCAGCGGAAACTCTTCCAGATCATGGGCATACCCCTTGACAATCATACCCTGCGACGCAAGGTGAAACGGCCCAAAAAAGAGACCCCCGAAATGTAAGAACAACCGTACAAATAGCACCTTTTGGGAGACTCCCTGAAAATCGGGAACAGGGGGCCTCCGCGAAAAATTCCACTACAATGTCGAACTTGCGTTAAGAATAAACAACTGCGCCGTGACATTGGCTACCGTGCATTAGATCGCGAATGAAAGGCATTCTGGCAAGTTTGTTCGTACTCCTGATGATGTCTGTCCAGACTGCAGAGGCGCAGGACACACTTCAAACCGGATTTAAGGTGATTGCACAGGTCCCGGAGGCACGAGGTCTCGCCATGGATCCAGAGGGTTTGATCTATGTGGTCTCCACGTCGGAATTATTACAGTTGGATCATCATGGGACGGTCACTGCACGTCTAGATGGTACGAATGCCGGCATGTTCAGGGAGTTGTCCGATGTTGATCCAGGGAACGGGCTGATCTGGGTGATTGCAGATGCAGAGGCGGGCAGTCTTTTTCGGTTCTCCAAAGAATTACTGCATTTGGAGACCATTCGAGTGCCCAGAAATACAGAGAATGCTTTCGGGCGCTCCTCCGGGTTTGATCTGCGGGACGCATTCACGACTGCACCGGAACAGCCCATTGCCGTGGCAACGGGGGCAGGGGGGGAACTGTTTGCCATTGACGCATACTCGCAACGCGTTCTTAAATGGGATGCAAGCCGGCATCTGGAGCGTGTGATCGGGGCGTTTGGCACGGGGGCGGGGCAGCTGGTGGAGCCGGTGAGTCTTGCCGCGAATGCATCCTCAGTCTACGTTGCGGATCGTGCTCTTGGTGTGGTGAAGGTCTATGATTATTTCGGCGGCCACCTGCGCAGTTTAAACGCCGGATCCGACCTGAACAGTCTCACGGTCACCGAGGACGAGGTATGGATGATCTTTCCCCGGTCGATTTGGATTTACAGTCATCAGGGTGTCAGATCCCGTCAAATCGTCATCAAATTTAGTGCTCCATTGATTGCAGCCGTCCCGTTTCAGGATTTGATCTTTTTTTTGACCCCCAACCAGTTGCTTCAGGCGGAGATATGAATCTGCTTCACCATTTTGATGCAGGGGAAGCCGGGTTTTTCATCGTTGAAAAGTCTCAGATGAAGGAGTGATTATGCAAGCTGTACAGGCAGGGGGGAAAGGAGGGCGTCTGTATTCAGAAAATTTTTCAAACCACTTGGCATGAACTTTGTACTAGGCGGATTAAATTGAACATACCATGGATAACTGGTTTCAAGCAGGATACAAGATGTCTGAGGATGCCTCTGCGCAATTAGTGGTGAAGGGTCCAGGGATGAAAGGGACATCTTGCCCGCTGGTTGGTATCACTTTCTAATGTAGATAACCATTCATTTTGAAGTATGACTTACGACGAACACACAAAGGTACATCCTGTAACGACAGGCGACTCGCTCCCGGAGGTCCGGCCGGAGATCACCAGCACTAGTCAGGTGATGTCAGGGGCTGAGATTCTCCTCCGCTCGCTGGAGGCCGAGGGAGTAAAGATTATGTTTGGGCATCCCGGGGGTGCCGTGATCAAGGTGTACGATGAGATGCATCGAATCAAGCCGGAGTTTCAACATATTCTTGTGCGACATGAGCAGGGGGGAACGCATGCCGCAGAAGGATATGCGAAGGCGACCGGGAAGGTCGGGACGGTTTTGGTTACCAGTGGACCGGGAGCCACGAATACCGTTACCGGGATCGCAGATGCGTATATGGACTCGGTTCCGATTGTGGTCTTTACGGGACAGGTTCCCACAGGTCTGATTGGCAATGATGCGTTCCAGGAATGTGATGCAGTCGGAATCACACGCTCAATTACCAAGCACAGTTATCTGGTACGTGATATCAAGGATCTGGCCCGGACCGTGAAGGAAGCCTATCATATTGCCCGCACGGGACGCCCAGGGCCGGTACTGGTTGATTTACCCAAAGATGTTCTCCTGGCAGAGGCCCCGTTTCAATATCCGGAGACCGTGAATATGCGGGGGTATGCGGTGCCGGAGGCGGTTCGCCCCGAAAAGCTGCAGCGGGCTGCACGCATGATTGCAGAGTCAAAACGTCCGCTTCTCTATGTAGGCGGTGGCGCGGTCAGCAGTGATGCCTCCGACAGTCTGACCGAATTGGCAAGGTACACGGGGATTCCTGTAACCACCACACTGCACGGGCTGGGGGCCTTTCCTGAAGAGGATCCTCTTTCTCTCCGAATGCTGGGGATGCATGGAACCTGGTGGGCAAATCAGGCGGTGCAGCACTGCGACCTTATCATTGCCGTGGGGGCCCGCTTTGATGACCGGGTGACCGGGAAGCTGGACTCATGGGCTCCCCATGCAAAAGTGATCCATATTGAGATTGATCAGTCGTGTATCTCCAAGAATGTATTTGCAGATTGTGCAATTCTGGGCAATGTAAAAACGGTATTAGAGCGATTGCGTCCCCTGCTGGATCCAAAGGATACTACAGAATGGCTTGAACAAATTGATGTCTGGCGACAGGAATGTCCGCTGCAGTATCAGAAGGACGATAAACTGCGCGCCCAGGGTGTGATTGAAAAATTACGCGACAAAACCGGGGGTGATGCGGTGGTGATTACGGATGTGGGGCAGCATCAAATGTGGTCTGCACAGTATTTTCGATTTCTCTATTCACGTACACATATCACCAGCGGCGGGCTGGGGACGATGGGCTTCGGCATGCCGGCAGCAATGGGGGCCGCTTTTGGAATGCGTGAGATCGGATCTTCCCGCCCGGTGATCTGCATTAGCGGCGATGGCGGCTTCGTAATGAATGCGCAGGAAATGAGTGTGGCTGCTGCCCACAAACTGCCGATTAAACTTGCCGTGATCAATAATCGCTTCCTGGGAATGGTTCGGCAGTGGCAGGAACTCTTTCACATGGAAAGATACAGTCATACTGACTTGTCTGATACCAACCCGGACTTCGTAAAACTTGCGGAGGCACATCACTGTGTCGGCCTTCGCGCAAGTACGCCCGAAGAGGCCAGACAGATTATTGATGAAGCATGGGAAGTCACGGATCGACCGGTGTTGATGGAATTCTCCGTGGCCAAAGAGGAGATGGTCTTCCCGATGGTCCCTGCCGGAGCAGCAACCGGAGAGATGATTACAGATCGGATGACCCCGAATTCCTTTGTCTGATCTGTGACTTAAAAGACATCTGAGATAAATTAATGACAGATACTCTGATCCTCACACCGCAGCAGATCATCCGAAAAAAAGCTGCGGGCGAACCGATTCAGCCGGATGACAGCGAGATGATTCAATCGCACACGATTGTGGTCCTCGTAGAGAATTCCATCGGCGCATTTATCCGTGTCATCAATATGTTTTCAGCCCGCGGCTTCAATATTGACAGTGTCACGGTTGGGGTCACCGAAGATCCCACGGTCAGCCGGATGAATATTGTGACCACAGGCAACAGCCGTATCATTTCACAGGTGCTGCGGCAGCTTAGCCGTCTGGTGGATACCATTGAGGTGATCGACCTGACGGACACAGATTATGTAGAACGGGAGTTATGTCTGCTCAAGGTTTGCTATCATCGGGATTCCCGCTCCGAGATCCTTGATGTCAACGAGATCTTTCGCGGAAAAGTAGTCGACATCACGTCTAAAACCATGACATTTGAACTTCGCGGGCCGTCCAAGAAGATTGAAGCCTTCATTGATATGATGGCCTCCCACAAGATTGTTGAAGTAGCCCGGAGCGGCCGGGTTGCAATGCAGCGGGATTCTTAACTTGAATACAGAATAAAAACAACACATGAAGGTACACTATAATGCGGACCCTGCCATCATCAGAGGGCGCAAGGTTGCAATTATTGGATATGGAAGCCAGGGGCATGCCCATGCGCTGAATTTGCAGGACAGCGGGGCAACGGTTACCGTTGGTCTGCGGGCTGGATCACAGTCTCTCGAAAAGGCACATGCAAAAGGACTCACTGTAATGAGCATTGCGGACGCTTCTGCATGGGGGGATGTGGTCATGATCCTGATCCCGGATCAGGATCAGAAACGTGTATACGAGGCAGAGATTGCCCGGCACGTTACACCGGGAAAAGCATTGGCATTTGGTCATGGATTTAATGTGCATTACGGGCAGATTCAGGCCCCGGAAGGGGTAGATGTGTTCATGGTCGCACCGAAAGGGCCGGGACATCTGGTCCGTCGTACGTTTGAAGAAGGAAAAGGCACGCCGTGCCTTGTCGCAGTTGCACAGGACGCTTCTGGCAGCACAATGAATCTGGCCCTCAGCTATGCCGATGCAATCGGGGGTACGCGGGCAGGCGTGATTGAGACCAACTTTAAGGATGAAACCGAAACCGATCTGTTCGGAGAGCAGGCGGTGCTCTGCGGGGGATCGCAATCCCTCATTCAGGCGGGGTTTGAAACACTGGTGGAGGCCGGATACCCGGAAGAACTTGCCTACTTTGAGGTCCTTCATGAACTCAAACTCATTGTAGATCTCTACTATGAAGGCGGACTTGCGTATATGAATTACTCGATCAGTGATACGGCCGAGTACGGGAATTATTCACGGGGCCCCCGGGTGATCGGCCCGCAGGTGAAAGAGGAAATGAAGCGGATCCTTGCAGAGATCCAGTCGGGACAGTTCGCACAGGAGTGGATTGCCGAGTGCGAAGACGGGCAGCCGGCGTTTCAGGCCTATCGGGACAAAACCGCGGCCCATCCCGTCGAAGAAGTCGGACAGCGTCTGCGGAAGATGATGGCTTGGCTCAGAAAGAATGAGCAGAATACTGGAACGGATGAGGCGGCATAGATGTCTGCGTACCAGATTGCGGTATTGCCTGGAGACGGGATCGGACCGGAAGTGACCCGGGAAGTCGAACGTGCTATCTTGGCGGCGGCGGCGGCGTTTAACTTTGAAGTGAGTCTGGAGCATTGGCCCATCGGTGGTACGGCTCTGGATGAGTTCGACACGCCCTTCCCCGATGCGACACGGGATGCGTGTCTGGCGGCCGATGCTGTTTTTCTGGGGGCGATCGGCGGCCCAAAATGGGATCATGAGACAGGGGCGCGAAGATGTGAGGCCGCCCTGCTGTCCCTGCGGAAAACTCTGGGAGGCTATGCGAACCTGCGGCCGGTGATCGTGCCGGAAAGCCTAGTTGAAAGTTCTCCCCTGCGAGCCGAGCGTGTGACCGGGACGGATCTCTTTATTGTACGTGAACTTACGGGCGGGATTTATTTTGGTCAGCCTAGAAGCAGTTCAACCGGGCGTGCATCGAATACGATGGTCTATGATCGAGATGAGATTGAACGAATTGCGCGGACCGCATTCAATCTTGCAAGAAAGCGTAAAGGACACCTTACTTCCGTGGATAAAGCAAATGTCCTTGAAGTTTCACAATTATGGCGGGGTGTGGTGACCGAACTCCACACATCGGAATTTTCAGATGTGGAGTTGGAGCACCTGTATATAGATAATGCCGCCATCCAGTTAATCCTGCGACCTTCCCGGTTTGATGTAATTGTAACCGGTAATCTGTTTGGAGACATTCTGAGTGATTTGGCGGGTACACTTCCTGGATCACTTGGGATTCTGCCATCGGCAAGCGTCGGAGGCCGGGTCGGATTATTTGAACCGGTTCACGGAAGTGCACCGGATATAGCGGGGAAGGGATATGCTAACCCTGCGGGGGCACTTCTCAGCGCGGTAATGATGTTGCAGGCCCTGGGAGAAAACGAGGCAGGTGCACACATACAGCATGGAGTCGTAAAAACGCTGGAAGACGGAATCCTTACCCGTGATTTGGGCGGGACAGCTTCAACGGGAGAATTTGGGAATGCTGTACTAGACCATGCATTCTCCAGTACTCCAGTTACTGTATAATTGAGGGCAACAAAAGTGATCTTAGATGTCTGACGACAAGGTATTAATATTTGAGACAACGCTGCGCGATGGGGAGCAGGCACCCGGTGCATCCATGAATATCGCAGAAAAGATCCGTATTGCGCACCAGCTCGCCGAGTTGAAGGTGGATATCATTGAAGCCGGGTTCCCAATTTCTTCGCCTGCTCAGTTTGAGGCCGTCCAACAGATCGCTCAGGAGGTGGATGGACCTGTGGTGGCTGCCCTTGCCCGAACGATTGAGGCAGATATTGATGCTGCGGGCGAAGCATTGCTGACCGGCGATAAGACCCGGATCCATACTTTTGTTGGAACCAGCGACATACATCTATCGGCAAAATTCGGGGCGGACCGCTATGGAAAAACCCTGGAAGATAAACGGGACTCTGTCTTGAAAATGGTAGACCGGGCAGTGCGTCAGGCGCGTGCCATTACCGAGGATGTAGAGTTCAGTGCAGAGGATGCAGGACGCACCAGTGTGGATTTTCTGATCAAAGTCATCAATGTTGCAATTGCGGCGGGAGCAACCACCATCAATATTCCAGATACAACCGGCTACTGTGTTCCCAGAGAATATGCGGCGCTCTTCAAGACCGTACAAGAGCGGTGCACAGATATAAATCAGGTAATTCTTTCGGTTCACTGCCATGATGATTTGGGATTAGCAGTTGCAAATTCTTTGGCAGGCGTATTGGCAGGGGCACGCCAGATTGAGTGTACGATGAATGGTATTGGTGAACGAGCTGGAAATGCATCGCTGGAGGAAGTGGTGATGGCCCTGCATGTGCGTGAGCATCTTTTTGGTACAAAAACAGGAATTGAAACCCGGCTCCTTACCTCCACAAGTAAGATGGTCTCTGCGGCTACCGGGTTTCCGGTTCCCCCGAACAAAGCGGTTGTCGGCGCGAATGCGTTCAGCCATGAGGCAGGTATCCATCAGCACGGGATACTCAAAAGTCGTGATACCTACGAAATCATGAAGGCCGAGGATGTCGGTCAGGATACGGAAGCGATTCGTCTGGGACGGCATTCCGGGCGGCACGGATTATTCAGCCGCCTGGAAAAACTGGGCATCTTTGTAGGCTCCGAGAGAAAGGAAGATGTCTATAAGGATTTCGTCACGCTTGCGGATCGCAAAAAAGAAATCTTTGATGAGGACCTAGTGCTGCTGGCACAGGGAGAGAGCGGAGACGGATCTGCAGTCCATTACCGTCTGGATCATTTATCGTTAAATTGCGGGACGGGCAGAGTTCCCCGTGCAGAAGTCCTTCTCTATCATAGTTCCTCGGATACATCCTGCCGCAAGGCGGCCGAAGGGGATGGCCCGGTGGCAGCAATCTATAAGGCGATTGATATGGCTGCCGGAAGCCATCACGGTTTAGTCTCTTATGGGATCCGGTCGGTTGGAGAGGGGAAGGATGCCATGGGGGAGGTGACGGTTCTGATCAGCGAAAACGGGACGCTCTTCCGGGGTATTGCACGACATACGGATGTTCTGCAGGCCTCCGCGAATGCCTATGTTCAGGCATTAAATCAACTGGAGGCATTTCGGGCAAGTAGCGGGGAAGAGTTTGCTTCTGACGGAATCATGCAATCATTCGGCAGTGAAGGAGGATAAATTTCATGACAATTACAGAAAAGGTTATTGCCCGCCATTGCGGGCGACAAAGGGTTTCGCCCGGCGAGAGCGTCTGGGTGGATGTAGATATTCTGATGACGCACGATGTGTGCGGCCCGCCGACCATTGATATCTTCAAACGCGAATTCGGGGAAGATGCAAAGGTGTGGGATCCGGAAAAACTGGTCATTCTCCCGGATCACTACATCTTCACGCAAAATCATCATGCAAACCGGAATGTGCGCCTGTTGCGGGCCTTCGCCGAGGAGCATAATTTGCCTCATTACTACGATGTAGGTTCTCCCCGGTACAAGGGGGTCTGTCATATGGCACTGGCCGAGGAAGGATTTAACCGGCCCGGCTCCCTGTTGATAGGCACCGACAGTCACACCTGCACCTCTGGTGCATTTGGTATGTTCTCCACCGGGGTCGGCAATACTGATGCAGCACTTATTATGGGAACGGGGAAGATCTGGCTTCGCGTCCCGGAAACGATGCGATTTGTTTTTGAGGGAACCTTGCCTCCCTATCTGATGGCAAAGGATTTGATTTTAGCGGTGATCGGGGATATTGGCTGTGATGGGGCGACGTATCGTGCAATGGAGTTTGATGGGGAATCTGTCTATGCTCTTTCGATGCAGGAGCGTATGACACAGACCAACATGGCCATTGAAGCGGGGGGCAAGAATGGAATCATTGCACCGGACGAAACGACAATAGAGTATGTATGTGCACGGACCGATCATGAATTTGAATGCATCTACAGTGATGAGGGGGCACATTTTCATTCGGAATACCGGTATGATGTGTCCACGCTGGAGCCGGTGGTTGCAAAGCCGCATCGCCCCGATAATCGTGCAAGTGTGATTGAGGTTGCAGGGACGCGTCTCGACAGAGCTTATGTTGGAAGCTGTACGGGTGGAAAGTTGGAGGATTTTCAGGCTGCTGCTGAGATTATTCAAGGGCAGGAGGTCGTGATTGACACCTATATCGTCCCCGCAACGACCGAGATCAGTGAATCCCTGCAGACCGAGACGCTACATGGACGCACGCTGTGGGATGTGTTTGTCAATGCAGGATGCAAGATGGGGCAGGCGAGTTGTGCTGCCTGTCTGGGAGGGCCTCCAGATACATTTGGACGGATGCAGGGAGATGAAGTGGTGATTTCGACCACGAACCGGAATTTTCCCGGCCGTATGGGTTCAAAACAAGCTTCCGTTTATCTGGCATCGCCACTGACAGTGGCCGCAAGTGCACTCAGTGGTGTCATTACGGATCCCAGAGAGGTTTTGGTATAGAAATGGAATCCATGATTCGAGGTCTGGCCTATGTCGTGGGGGATGCAATTGATACGGATCAAATTATCCCGGCAGAGCATTTGGTTTACAGTCTCAAAAAACCGGATGAACGACGTATGTATGGCCGTTATGCCATGAGCGGCGTTCCGGTAGAAGAACAGGGACTCCCGCAAGGTCATGTCCCCTTTACAGATCCAGACAAGTATCTTAGCAAGTTTACGTTTGTGATTGGCGGGGCCAATTTTGGGTGCGGGTCATCGCGTGAGCATGCACCGTTTGCATTGACGGAAGCGGGGGCAAAGGTGGTGGTCGCACAGAGTTACGCGCGAATCTTCTATCGAAATACGGTTGACGGGGGGTTTGTGATTCCGTTTGAATCTCATGAGAAAATCAATCATGAAATCCGCACGGGAGATCAACTGGAACTGGATACCGGCATTGGGCAGTTGACCAATCAGACGACCGGGCAGGAGTATCTGCTGAAACCTCTGGGGGATGTCGCTGATATTCTAAATGCGGGCAATGTCTTCGAATATGCACGGAAGAATGGCCTGATTACGACTGTTTGATGGAACGGATTGAATTATTTGACACCACACTCCGTGACGGGACCCAGGGGGAGCATGTGACCCTGTCCGTAAATGACAAGATCCGCATTGCACACCGGCTTGATGCGTTTGGAATTCATGTGATTGAAGGTGGATGGCCCGGATCAAATCCGAAAGATCAGGAATTTTTTGAGCGTGCGATTGAGGAAAGCTGGCAGCAGGTGGATATCTGTGCATTCGGGTCGACCCGCCGGGCGCAGAACCTGCCAGAGGAAGATCCAAACCTGCTTGCACTTGTCCAGGCCGAAACCAATACCGTGTCCATATTTGGAAAAAGCTGGCTCCTGCATGTGGAGCGGGCGCTCAAGGTGACGAAGGAGGAAAATCTGGACATGATTGCAGAGTCCGTCAAATGGCTGGCATCGAATGAGCGCCGGGTCATCTATGATGCAGAGCATTTCTTTGACGGATACAAGGATGATGACGGATACGCATTCGCAACCCTGCAGGCGGCGGCAGAAGCAGGTGCGGATGTACTAGTTCTGTGTGATACGAACGGCGGGAGCATGCCGGCAGAGATCGGACGGATTACCGAGCGTGTATGTGCTTTGATGGATCAGCATGTCATTGGGATTCATGCACATAATGACAGCGGTGTTGCAACGGCGAACAGCATTGCAGCGGTAGATGCAGGAGCCCGTCATGTGCAGGGGACCATCAATGGGATTGGAGAGCGTACGGGGAATGCAGATTTATGTACGGTGGTTGCGTGTCTGCAGCACAAAATGAGGTATCAGTGCGTATCGGAGAAGCAGTTGGCTACGCTGGCGGACCTGAGCCAGTTCGTTTACGAGATCTGTAACATGCTGCCCATTGATCGGGCTCCATTTGTAGGCCGAAGTGCATTTGCACATAAAGGAGGTATTCATGTATCGGCGGTCATGAAGGAACCGACTGCATATGAGCATATGGTACCTGATGTGGTGGGCAATAAGCGGCGGGTCCTGGTTTCTGATTTGTCGGGACAGTCCAATGTACGCTACAAGGCAAAGGAGTTAGGAATTTCCCTCAACGAAAGTAATCAGGCACATCAGGCCGTCCAGCGCATTAAGGAACTGGAACACCTTGGGTATGAGTTTCAGGGAGCGGAGGCCTCGTTTGAGTTACTCCTCCGAACCATTCAGGGAGAGGATACGGAGATGTTCCGTCTGGATCGATTGCGGGTATACAGTGAACAGGACCGGGATGGATCGGAGTGGTCAGAGGCCACGGTCGCCGTCTTTGTCGGAGAGCATCGTGAACTTGCGGTGAGTGAGGGAGTGGGTCCTGTAGATGCGTTGTCGGGGGCACTGAACCGGGC
This sequence comes from Rhodothermales bacterium, assembly GCA_022820435.1. Lineage (GTDB taxonomy): Bacteria > Bacteroidota > Rhodothermia > Rhodothermales > Bin80 > Bin80. The sequence continues at coordinate 1,051 of JAJEFL010000199.1, read as the reverse complement.
ACTCTGTCGCTTTTATCCTCGTCTGGAGGCCTTGCGCCTTGCGGATTACAAAGTGCGTGTCCTTACACCGGAGGAGGCTACGGCGGCCTCGGTGCGTGTATTGATTGAACATCACGATACGAACGGAGAAGATATTTGGCACACCGTGGGCGTGTCGCCGAATATTCTGGATGCCAGTTGGCAGGCATTGACAGACGGCGTGCGCTATTATCTTTTGCGCACCAAACCTGCTGTGCAGACGAAGGAGACCGAAGCCGTCGGTGCATTGTAATTGCAGTCATTTTGGCTATCTGGATGCTACCTCGGGTTTGATCCCGAATTTTGTGAGTCCAGGGGACTGTGATGACCGTTGGATAGAATGCTCGTTTTGGCTGGTGTATCCAAACCCGGTATCCGTCCGAAAATCCATGTAGACTGACGATGTTCGTATCTGGAGATGGGGTCCGTTCAGTGGTATAATTTCGGGAGATGTGTTCAGGAAGTGACGAAGGAATGTGAAGGATTCGGGGATTGGGGGAATTCATGGATGGGGGTGCGTTGGTTTCGTAGAGGAATTGGACAGATGGGGATTGTTTTCGTGTGTCACGAGAAGCAAACAAGATGTAGTAAATCTGAACTTACCCCCTGGTATAGCAGCCCGTGGATAAAGTATGATCCCAGAATTAGACAGACAACTGCGTGTCGTAGATGGCCAAACCCTCTATTTTTCGCCCTTTTTGAGACTCCAAGGGGCGAAAAACCTCTCTTCTATGGCTATTTTGAGCAGTCTAATCTCCAAAGACCAACCCGAAAAGCGTTCCTCAGATTTTTCTGGACTTTATCCACAGGCTGATAGGGTTGCAGGTTCCAAATCGGGCGATATTTTTTATTTTTGGTTACATTTTGTTATACTTCTAGACAAATTGCCAGAGGGAAAGGAGCCTTGAACAAATACGACGGCTGATCAATCTGGTATACGCATGCTAGGCAATGGGCCATAATGCTTGTGATATTGAATTCGTCGGAGCTGCCATAATCTTTATTGCTCGGGCTCACGATAAGAATCGCTACC
>JAJEFL010000161.1:0-3875 GCA_022820435.1 Rhodothermales bacterium | reverse complement strand
AGACTGAAACGCGGCTGGAGATCAAACGCAGGCCTTCAGCCTGTGGATAAAGTCCAGAAAAAATCTGAGCAACGCTTTTCGGGTTGGTTTTTGGAGATTAAACTGCTCAAAATAGCCATAGAAGAGAGGTTTTTCGCCCTTTAGAGTATCAAAAAAGACGCAAAACAGATGGTTTGGCCATCTATGACACGCAGGTGTGCTGTCTCACTCAGTGATCATATTTTATTCACGGGCTGCTGGTTATCCTCAATTGGAATGCGTAAAGGCCGCTCAACAAATCAAGCATCATCGTTTCGCCGTTTGGACCGAACACCGGATTCCTCTCGATCCATTTATCGGCCGTGAACAGAGTCATCCTGCGCGGCATGCATTGCCAAACCGCCTGCTGCGGAACCACATTTCGGTGATTTGCATGGCCAGACTCAGGCCGGGGGAAGTCCGGATCTCCTGAACCTGCGGGAGTGCTTATTCCTCAAATTTCCGGAACGCAACCGAAGTATTGTGGCCGCCAAATCCGAATGCATTCGAAACCGCCACATTGACCGGACGCCTCTGCGGCGTATTGAACGTATAATTCAGATCGCACTCCGGGTCCGGATGCACAAAATTGATGGTCGGCGGCACGCAGTCATTGCGAATGGCCTGAATCGTTGCAATGGCCTCTACCGCCCCCGCCGCTCCCAGCAAATGACCGGTCATGCTCTTGGTTGAGGAGAGATTCATCCGGTAGGCATGGCTGCCGAAGACATTCTTGACAGATTTTGTTTCTGCAATGTCTCCCAGTGGCGTGGAGGTGCCGTGCATGTTGAGATAATCCACCTCCTCCGGTGCCAGATGTGCATCTGCCAGCATATTCCGCATAGCCAGCGTTGCCCCGCTTCCCTCGGGGTCAGGAGCCGTAATATGGTTTGCGTCTGCACTCATGCCGATACCGATAATTTCGGCGTAGATTTGTGCTTCACGTGCCTGTGCATGCTCAAGGGATTCAATCACCAGCACGCCTGCCCCCTCTCCCAGCACGAACCCGTCGCGGGTCTTGTCAAACGGGCGACTAGCGGCTGCCGGATCCTCGTTTCGGGTGGAGAGTGCACGCAGTGCATTGAAGCCCCCGATCCCCAGTTCGCTGATCGCGGCCTCGGTCCCGCCGCACAGCGCCGCATCAATCATCCCCCGCTGCATCATCATGTAGACATCACTGATGTTGTTGTTCCCCGTCGCACAGGCACTCACCACACAGTAGTTCGGCCCGCGAAACTTATAGCGGATGGAGATGTGACCACTCACGATATCCGGGATCAGCTTGGGAATAAAGAACGGCGAAATGCGGCGCGGGCCCTTGCCCAGATAGGCGGAGGTCTGCTCCAGAAACACCTGAATCCCGCCGATCCCGCTCCCGATGATGACCGCCACCCGGTCCCGTTCATCCTGAGACATACGCTCGGGCGCAAGCCCTGAATCTTCAACGGCCTGGACCGCTGCAACCACGGCATACTGCGCGAACGGATCCATTTTGCGGGCTTCACGGCGGTCAAAATGATCCATCGGATCAAACCCCTTCAACTCGCAGGCAAACTTGGTTGCGAAGCGCTCCGTATCAAAGTGGGTAATGGGGGCAGCCCCACTCCTGCCCTTCATCAGCCCATCCCAGAATTCATCCAGAGAGTGCCCCAGGGGCGTGAGCATCCCCATTCCCGTGACAACAACGCGGCGCGGCTTGTCTTGAATTGCCATGCCTCTAGGCTTCTAAAAGAAGAGTTATCCGCTCTTTTTCGTGAGATACTCTATGGCATCTCCAACGGTGGCAATCTTTTCAGCATCCTCATCCGGGATACTAATGTCGAATTCTTTCTCAAATTCCATGATCAATTCAACCGTATCAAGCGAATCCGCCCCTAAATCATCCGAGAAAGAAGCCTCGGGGGTAATCCCGTCCTCGGCAACCCCCAACTGATCCACCACAATTGCCTTGACCTTATCTGCAAGTTCTGACATAATTATCTGATTAGTAGCTTATTTGAAGAAACCGCAGCGATTATTCGTGCGGCAAAGGACAACTAAATTACGGCAAATTCATACAACTTTCCCTAAAGTGCCTGAATTTCACCGTAAACAGGGGAGTTGAACCAACAAGAACCGCAACCGGTTCAAATGCCCCTGTTTGATTCTATTTAGCTTATGCCCAATTACTTATTCACATCTGAGTCTGTGTCGGAGGGACACCCGGATAAGGTTGCCGATCAGATTTCAGACGCAATCCTGGATGCATACTTAGCCCAGGACCCCGACAGCCGCGTGGCCGTAGAGACGATGGTGACCACTGACAGGGTGGTCCTCGCGGGAGAGGTGCGATCAGAAGGTGTGCTCACATATAACGATATTGAGGAGATCGTCCGCAGGGTTGTCCGTAATATCGGTTATGTCTACCCTGATCTTCATTTCAATGCGAATACCCTTGATGTAACCAATCACATTCACAATCAGAGTGATGATATTGCTCAGGGAGTGGACGCAGATGCCGCCAGCGGGAAACCCCAGGGGGCCGGCGATCAGGGGATGATGTTCGGGTTTGCCTGTAAGGAGGTTGAAGAAGACGGCCGGGGGAATTCGGTGCTGATGCCTATGCCAGTCTACTATGCACATGGACTGGTGAGAGAATTGGCACGCATTCGTAAGAATGAATCCATCATGCCCTATCTGCGCCCGGATTCCAAAAGCCAGGTCACCGTTGAGTATGGCCGGACCGGGCGAACCCCCAAAAGAATTGACACCATCGTGATTGCAACTCAGCATGATGAAGGCGTAGAGCAGGATCAGATCAAACAGGATCTGAACGATCATCTTCTGCCGCGTGTGATTGCTGACGATCTGCGGGATGGTGAAACCAAATTTATCGTGAACAAGACCGGCCAGTTTATTGCGGGCGGCCCGCACGCCGATGCGGGACTCACCGGACGCAAAATCATTGTGGACACGTACGGCGGCCGGGGAGCACACGGCGGCGGTGCCTTCAGTGGCAAAGATCCCTCCAAAGTTGACCGCTCCGCCGCCTATGCCGCACGGCATGTTGCCAAAAATCTGGTGGCCGCCGGTCTAGCCGATAGGGTCGAAATTCAATTTGCCTATGTTATCGGTAAAGCGGAACCCGTATCTATCTTTATTGACTCGTTCGGTACGGCCAAACATGGGTTATGTGATCATGATCTGTCCAAAATCGTAGAAAACACTTTTGATCTGAGGCCCGAGGGCATTATCAATCACCTCGGACTCAAAAAACCAATCTACCAGCAGACTGCTGCCTATGGTCATTTTGGGCGCATTCACCTCCCCTGGGAGCAGCTAGATGCCGTAGAAAAATTGCAGAGATATGCAGGGTTGCATTCAGGCTAATGACTAAACACTCTGTATGATACGCTCATCCATCACCACACTGCTGACCTTGTTTTGTGTGGTGACAACTGTTGCGCAGGATCATCGTCTGGAAGCCGTCCAGTCACTTCCAGAGGCTTCCCGCAGTCTGGTTGCGGAGTTGAATGTCTGGACGGACTTTCCCACAACCCAGGCAGCAGACGGGCGGATTGATGACGAACTGGGCATCCTGCGGGCCGCCTACCGGCTAAGTCCGGATATGATTCCAGAGTCCACCCCGGAGGCTACTGTAAGGTCATGGCTGGCACGGGATGGGGAGGACTTCGGGATTGGTACGCCGGAGGCGCTGCAGCTGGTACAGAAAAAAGAGACCTATGGGGCCCATCACCTGACCTTTCAGCAGACGCTGGCCGGTATTCCGGTTTACGGCCGTTATGTCCATGTAAACCTGAACCGGGCCGGATTGCCCGTAATGGCCATCAGCGGCTATGCCCCCCATCTGGAACGCG
>JAJEFL010000080.1:0-11876 GCA_022820435.1 Rhodothermales bacterium | reverse complement strand
TATTCTCTTAGCCATGGTGCGACCGTATCCTTGTGTACTTTATACCATGTGTAGAAATCAAACTGGGAGGTCCGGGATTGTCCGGTTTCTTCGTAATCCTCTTTGGCTTTTGCCAGCGCCGCATTCCAGAGATACCGGTTGGCTCCCGCCAATGCGTGTAGGAACGGGTATACTTTCTGGTCTCCCCGTAACCGAAATTTTACCGTCACGTATTGGCGTGTCCCTGAACCAACGGGGGGCTTTGTCTTACAATCCTTAACGGGCATGGCATCAAGCGGATGATGTTTTGTAGGCAGTCAGGGAGGGAATCTCCTTCCTGACTGTATCCGTTCTATCCACCTGACTGGAAAAAGTTCCCCAGGTATGGGCACTCAGGTATATAAGCCCCTTTCTTCTCATAGTTAAACTTTGGATTCGGGAAGCCGTCAGGCGAAAGAGGACTAAGAGAATGTGACACCATTGTACTACACCGATGGGACGAAAAGGAAATTCTGTGTGACGACAGATCAGAGGAAAAATCGCCGGTTGATAATCGTTGTTTCATAACCCTGCGAAACTACCATGCCGTAAAAGGAGCGAAATGATTTTAAGTTGCCCCGGAATGGGTCAAATTTGACCTTACACTGCACCATAATCTACGGATTTCCAACCATAATCGTTAATGACAGATACAACATCATCAAGTCCATTTTGGTTCCAAACTGGTCTTAGTTTCCCCGTTACTTTGAATTCTGATGCAACTCGAGTGCTTTCAGTTAAGGAATCAACAAATTCAAAATCTACTTCAATCGCTTGCTTGTTTAGATTTGCAATTGTCATCTGCAATACATTCTCCCAAGCGGTCTGCACAACTTCTGCAGGGGCATCTGGAGGTAGTTGAAGTGGGGGAACTGGTTCTAAAGTTTGAGAGCCGGCGGGATCGTTCAAAAATTCCTGACGCAAATTGAATGGCTGTCGTAATTTTACATAATTTTCAATCCCAAGATAAGCATCCCACATGAGCGTCTCCAAATTCGGGTCTTCTTCGGCTATCCGAAGGCGTAATTCCAGTGCACGAGAACGCGAAATTGCATCACCATGAGCAAAGAAACTTTTGTTCAAATCTCTGGCGATTTCCTTGGCTTTAGATTTATCCTTCGCATCCGTCATATGAAGACGGAGCAATCTTTCTCCGACTGCAGATGAAAGTTCACTGGAACGCTTAGCGGCACCAATATCAACTGGATCTACAACGGAGAATAAATTTTCAATTATGGCAGAGATATGTACTTGCTCACTGATATTGGCATCATTAGCCAGAAAATCCAGAAATGCCCCGACATCTTCATAAGCAAAGTCCCTGTATCCTACATTCGGTTGAAAAATAGTAATCTGCGGATCAATAGGCCCCAATGAAGCATAGGGGTGCATGACTATCTCGTCTGCACCTAATGCGAATAGTGTTGCAGCACTAAATGCCATATAAGGCACAAGCACATGTACTTTCTCAAATCGTTCCCGTATAAGCGACATCAGTTTCCACGCGGCAAGAGCATCACCCCCAAAACTATGAATCATGATATCCACTTCCGAGGATTCTGTAATTGAATTAATCTGAGCCTCTTGCAAAACCCTTGATCTTGAGGGTTTTTGTTCACCTGAGTGCACCCAGGCGCACTTTTTAGCCTGGATTGTTAGTTTTGCAAGAACCTCATCTGATCAATAAATTCTCTTGCTGCATCCGATGCCATACGACTTGAGGCGCCTCTACGCGTACTAGTCACATAGACGATTAATGGCCGTCCACGATAGTCTTCTATCGCTTGATAGGCTTTACGTCTTTCGTTAAGATCCATGAAGTCGTAAAATTTGATAAATGGTCGTGTGATTTGCCAACTCGCCCTCCGATCAAAGAAAATCTCAAAGCAGGGATCTTCTCAGTCTGTTTGCAGGAGCACATCAGAGGTGGTCGTACTTATACATGAGAGCGTTGTTGCATATTGCAATCAAATATCTTATGCCTTCACTGCACCCGAAACCAATCCCCGCACAAAGAGCTTCCCTAGTCCAAGATACACAAGGGCGGTAGGCAGGGCCGCTACAATTGCCCCCGCCATGACGACGTTCCAGTCCACAGAAAAAGATCCCGACAGATTGTTCAATGCAATGGTTACCGGCTGCGACTGCGGGTTCGGGACCACTGTGATTCCGAAAAGAAAGTCATTCCAGATGTTGGTGAACTGAAAGATCAGTGCAACCGCAAATGCCGGCAGGGACAGGGGGAGGATGACACGCCAGAAGACTTCGATGATTCCCGCACCGTCAACTGTTGCTGCCTCCACGATGGAGCCGGGGATGTTGATGTAAAAATTCCTGAAAATGAGTGTCGTTACCGAAACGCCGTAAACGACATGAGTAAGGATGAGTCCAGGGAGTGTGCCATACAGATTAATCCACTGCAGGAAACGTACCAGAGGGAGCAGAATGGCCTGATAGGGAATGAAGAATCCGAATAACAGGAGCGCAAAGAGAATCTCGGATCCACGAAAGCGCCATTTCGAGAAAATGTACCCGTTCAGTGCGCCGAGGATTGATGATAAGAGGGCGGCAGGAATCACCATGACAAGGCTGTTCTTCAGGTTGGGAGAAAGCATCCTCCATGCCTCTGTAAATCCCCCGGCAGATATTCTGGCGGGAAACTGCCACATTGTTGCCAGACTGATGCTGGATGCATCCCGGACACTGTTGATCAGCATCACATAAATTGGCAGCAGATAAAGGAGCACCATAAATCCCAGACCAAACCAGAGCAGTCCACGTTTCAGACTCATGATTCCCGGTGCTTGAAGGTATGGACGAGGTAGGGGATAATAATCAGGGAGGAAGCAATCAACATCACGATGGAGGCCGCCGCCCCAAGGTTATAACGGGCGGCTTTGAACATCATCTCAAATATGAAAATTGCCGGAACATCCGTTGCAAATCCAGGCCCGACGCCCGACATCGCGAACACCAGGTCAAAAATCTTCAATGAGACATGAAGGAGGATAATGACGGTGGAGATCGTGATGGGATTCAGCATCGGAATGATGACCGACCGGTACAGCCGCAAGTCTCCCGCACCATCAATACGGGCAGCATCTCTGATTTGCGGACTGATGCCGCCAAGGCCTCCAAGATACATGGCCATGACAAAGCCAGACAGCTGCCAGGTCGCCGCAATAGCGACCGGGATCAATGCAACCGGAATTCCCCATTCAATCTGAAAACTCATACCGCCCGGCCAAATCTGTGACAGCAGTTGGTTGACGGAAAACACGACTGCCGGATCCGTCGTCCATCCAGGCTCCAGTGGATTCATGCCGGCCGCCTCCAGAGCGCGGTTAATTCCAAGAAAATTGAAGAACAGGTTAATGCCGGTCTCCGGATTAAAAATCCACCGCCATACGACCCCGGTCACGATAAAGGACAGAGCATAGGGAAAGAGAAAGGTGTTCCGAAAGAATCCCTTGCCTGCAATCTGCCGGTCTAGCAGGATTGCAAGTCCGAGACCAACACTGACTGCCAACCCAATAAACAGCACGGTGAATACAACGGTATTTCTTAGATCTGCCTGGAAGCGTGGCATCGTCAGCATGTCCGCATAGGTTTGCCACATTGGATCACGAAGCGACAGGTCTACAGCAAGGGTGCGCCAGTTTGTGAGCGAGAAAAAGAAACTTGTACCGATAAACCCATAGATAAAAATGGCCGTCAGGATAAGGGAGGGCAGCAGGATCAGAAATCCTTTGTGCCGGGACAGCCAGTTCGCGTTGACCATGTGTTACATGCCAAACCCGGATGCCCTTGCTTCGCGTGCAAGCATTTCGGTAAACGCCTCCGCATCACGCCGAACCACAAAGTCCGTTAGCGCATCATTGAGGGACTGCTGAAAATCCGCCGGTGCAGCAGAACCGTGAATCACCGTAGGCACCGCCACACTCTTGGCATACTCATCCATGGCCCACTGCAGGTAGGGGCCGAAGCGGGAACGGTCGCAGTCATTTCGTGCACAGATGGATCCCTTGATGAGGTTGAAGTCCTCCTGAACCGCACGTTCTCCCATGATACGGAGCATATTGAGTGTCTCTTCTGGATGAGGGGCGTTTTTGGCAAGCGTGAAGCCGTCGGTGACCAGAATATGAATGCCCTCTGTTCCAGGATGTGCAACCCAGCCAAAGTCTATATTTTCCTGTAATCCATCACGGATTAGCTCCCCATAGACCCAATCTCCCATCGAATAGAACACGCAATCCCCATCTGCCATCTTATCGGCGGCCTGATCCCATGAGAGTGCCGCGTGATCGTCATTTTGGTAATTAAGCAGTCGGCCATATGTGCGCACCGCTTCCATCACATCGGAGTCGGTAAACCTAGTGGTTCCATTCCAGAGGCCCTGATAGCGTTCTGCTCCGATGGTGCCTGCGAGGGTATTTTCAAACATAATGCCAGTGGCCCAGATCCCTGTATCCCCCATGCAGAGCGGAGCAATTTCTGTATTCCGGAATTCCTCGGCAATGCGGAACAGTTCCTCTATGCTCAGTGCATCCCCCATCGGAATGCCGTGCTCTGCAAGTACATGCTTATTGTACCAGAGTGTATTACTTCGATGGAGGTTCAAGACAACCAGATAGGGCTCGCCATCTTTGCTGACCATCTCAATCAGAGAGGGAGAAAACAATTCATACCATCCTTCGGCATCATAAAGGTCCTTGACGGATGCAGCAAATTCCGGCATAACATATTGCCCCATGAGTTCTGCTCCGTGATGGGTTTGCCATGTATCGGGCGGGTTTCCGCCTACAAGTCGGGTTTGAAGCACAGGACGGGCAGCGGAGCCACCTCCGCCGGCAATGGATGCATTGATGATCTCCACATTGGGATAGCGGTTTTGATAGGTTTCAAGTACTGTTTCCAGTGCAGATGCTTCACTTCCTGAGGTCCACCAGGTAAAAACCTCAATTTGTTTTTCGGAACGGGTCGGATCGCCGCTTTGACAGGAAGAAAGAAGCAGAATAATAAGAAGTAGCAATGAAGTACGCATCATGTAAAGAACTACAACCACGAGCTTCGCTGCTCGCCGATATGTAGTTGAACGGTTTTGAGTTCGGTAAATTCGTCGGTAGAAAAGCGCCCCAGTTCACGTCCAAGGCCGCTGTCGCGATAACCGCCAAAGGGTAATTCGGCATGCCCCTCCATGAAACAGTTGATCCAAATTGTCCCTGCACGAACCCGGCGACTCACTTCAAAGGCGGTATCTACATTTGATGTCCACAGACCGGCGCTTAGCCCATAAATTGTGTCATTCGCAATCTGTATGGCTTCATCCAATGTTTTGAAGGTCAGTATGGAAAGGACCGGGCCAAAAATTTCTTCTTTTGCAATCGGCATCTGCGGGGTCACACCATCAAAGACAGTCGGTTCAAAGAACCGCCCATTCAGAGTTGGGATTTGCTGTCCACCGGTTCGAAGCCGTGCACCGAGGTCCTTACCACTTTGGACATATTCGTTAATCTTTGCCAGTTGCGGTTCATTAATGATTGCTCCGACTTTCGTGTCTTCCACAAGCGGGTCTCCAACAGGCACGGTGCGGGCTAATTCCAGAACGCGTGCAGTAAATTCCTCTGCAATGCTTTCCTGCAAAAGGAGACGGCTGCCGCTGTTGCAGCATTCTCCCATGTTAAAGTATACCCCAAAGACGACGGGATCCAATGCCGCGTCTAAATCTGCATCGGCAAAGATGATATGGGGATTCTTTCCGCCCAGTTCCAGCGAGCAGCGTTTGAGGTTTCTCCCGGCAGCGGCAGCAACCTTGCGCCCAACGGCGGTGGAGCCGGTGAACGAAATTACATCAATATCCTCGTGTTCTGAAATGCAGGCTCCCACGGGATCCCCAAACCCGGTGACCACATTCATGACACCTGGAGGAAGTCCGGCTTCATGGGCTAAAGCAGCCAGTTTCAGGGTTGTGCCGGGAGTCAGTTCACTGGGTTTGATGACCGCTGTGCACCCAACTGCAAGCGCGAAAGGCAACTTCTGGCTGATGATCAGCAGGGGAAAATTCCACGGCGTAATCAATCCCGCAACCCCGGCAGGTTCACGCAGCACCAGTCCGAGTTTGTTTTCGCCGAGACTATTATATGCTTCTCCAACGGTGTGCCGGGCGAGTGTCGCTGCATAGCGCCACAGGTCCGCGGCCGTCTCCATCTCTGCTTTTGCCTGTGTGATGGGCTTTCCACTTTCGAGGGTTTCCAGTCTAGCCAGCTCCTCGCAGTGGATGTGAATCAGGTCTGCGGTTGCATTCAGAACCTGTGCACGCTCCTGTCCAGACATATGTGGCCAGGGGCCGGAGTCAAATGCTGTGCGTGCAGACTGCACGGCCGTGTGCACATCCTGTTCGGATCCAAGTGCATAGTTGTCAATCGTTGTGTCATGTGCGGGGCTGACGGTGGTAAAGAGATCTCCCTTTGCTCCACGAACATATTTGCCGCCAATCCAGTGTTTTTCCATCAGGCTTCACCTTTAATCATTGCGGCTCCTTTCTCCCCGATCATGATAGATGTCGCTTGTGTATTCCCGCTGATTAAGCGGGGCATGACGGATGCGTCAATCACGCGCAGAGATTCGATGCCGCGAACCGAAAGTTGCAGATTCACCACTGCCCGCTCATCCGTGCCCATTTTGCAGGATCCAACAGGGTGATAGTCATTCTTTGCCCACTTCCGAATATAGGCCTGGATGTCTTCATCATTCTGCGCTTCAGGGCCGGGAAGTAGTTCCCGGGAGATATACGCTCGGAAAGAAGGGGCAGACAATATGCGTCGTCCCCATTTAAAGCCTTCCATAGATACTTTGAGATCGCCGGGATCATCCAGGAAATTGGGATCAATGGCAGGATCCTCCAATGGATCGCTGCTGCGTAACGTTATTGATCCAATACTGCGTGGACGCAGATTACATGTATTGATGGTCAGACCGTGGCCTTTGATGGACATACGCCCGTGATCCACCACATATGCGGGCAGACAATGGATCTGGATATCTGGAGAGCGAACATCAGGGGAACTTCTCAGGAAGCATCCGGCTTCACATACCGATGCGGTGACCGGGCCGGTTTTATAGAGTAGATACTGGATGCCATGCAGTATTGCACGATTCCATCGGTCATGTCCATTGTAGCTGACAGGTTTACTGGATTCTGCTGCCAGATACACATCCATATGGTCCTGAAAATTTTTTCCCACTCCCGGCAGATTGTGTTGAACCTGAATACCGAGGGGATTGAGTTCATCTGCCGGCCCAATCCCGGAAAGCAGCAGAAGTTTGGGAGAATTCACAGCCCCTCCGCTCAGGATGACTTCCCGTTCCGCATGGACCTGGGACGGAACTTTGTTTTTAACATATTCAATACCGGTTGCCCGTCCATTTTCAAGAAGAATGCGTGTGGCAACGGCTCGGGTTAAAACCGTAAGATTGGGCTTTGGGGGGCGCAGGAATGCAGTCGCTGCACTCTCTCTACGGACATTTCTTTGCGTTACCTGATAATAGCTTACCCCTGACTGGCGTGCACCATTTAGGTCGGGGTTGTAAGGGATTCCCACTTCCTGTGCAGATCGGACAAATGCACGGGATAATGGATTGGACTGTATCTGGTCGGCCACATTGAGCGGGCCGCCACGGCCGTGATATTCGTCTACGAATCGCTCGTTATTTTCGGATTTCCTGAAATAGGGCAGGACATCCTCATATCCCCATCCCTGACAGCCCAGATCACGCCACTCTTCATAATCAAGGCGGTGACCACGGATATAGATCATGGCATTGATGGAGGTGCTTCCGCCAAGTGTTCGTCCCTGCGGATAATGCATTTCACGATGATTCAGATGTTTCTGCGGGACGGTTCTGAAGCACCAGTTCACACTTTTCCCCGTCAATTTAGCGAAGCCCGCCGGCATATGGATCAGGGGAGACTTATCCGGGGGGCCGGCTTCAAGCAGTAGCACCTGTACATTCGGATCTTCTGCTAAACGATGCGCAACCACACATCCAGCTGCTCCCGCTCCCACAATCACGTAATCAAATGACTTGACTGACCTCTTCATCAATCCCCTTTGTACTCCGGTTGTCTGCGTTCCAGGAAACTGGTTACACCTTCCTGTCCATCATTGGTATAGGCGCTCAGCGAACCGGCGATGGACTCAAGGGGAGCACAATCCTCATCCAGCATCTGCTTTGCAATTTGAACTGCAACCGGTGCATTTCCGGCAATTGTGGATGCTAATTTCTCCCCTGCATCATAAAGTTGATCGGATGGATGCATCTCGGTCACCAGGCCCCAATTGAGGGCTGTCTGTGCATCAATGGGATTTCCTGTCAGGACCATTACCTTCGACCGGGCAAGTCCGATAATTTTTAATAACCGTGCGGTGCCTCCCCATCCAGGGACCGTTCCAATCTTCACTTCCGGCATTGCAAAGGACGCATGATTTGCGGCAATCCGGAAATCGCATGCCAGTGCAAGTTCAAGTCCACCGCCGAATGCGTAGCCATTGAGGATTGCAATGACGGGTGGCCGCAGACTGGCCAGCCGCTGCAGAATTCGCTGCCCTCTCGGGATCCACTGTTTCCACATTCCTAGGGCATCCAATGCCGCCCATGCTTTAATATCCGCCCCTGCACAGAAGGCTTTATCACCCGTACCTGTGAGAATCACTGCACGAAGATCATGAGTTGACTCAATGGTTGCAAGATGCGCATCAAGGGTTTCTAGCATTGGCGGATCAATTGCGTTACGCTTTTCCGGGCGATTGAGTCTCAATACTGCCAGATGCCTTCGAATCTCAAGTTCAACTAGGCTCATTTTTTGAGGGAAGTTGAAGATTCATGGGGGCGGGATCAAAGAGTCGCCGATCCATTGTTTTCAGGGAGGGGCTCACCTGAAGATTAAGGCGGGTTTGACCGAGTATGTCACGTTCCAGATGGATTCCGGGTGCAATTTCGACCACCGTGAGTCCTTCGGGCAGCAGTCGCAGCACGCATCGCTCTGTAATATAGGTAATCTGCTGCCCGAAACGAAGGGCTCGGCTTCCACTAAAGGAAACGTGTTCCACTTCAGGAACCAGTTTTTGCACTTTGCCTTCCTGGAGAATCTTTACCTGCCTTTCTTCAATGGTGATGCGAAGTCCGCCGGTTGTATAGGTTCCGATAAACACAAGATGTCGCGCATTGGCGGTGATATCAATGAACCCTCCGACACCTGCGGTAACATGTGGGCGGGCGGCAAGGCGGGAGACGTTCACACATCCATGTTGATCAATCTGCATAAACGACAGGAAGCTTTGATCAAACCCGCCTCCCTGAAAATACGTGAATTGATCGGGGGATCCCATGATGGCCTGTGCACCGGACGCACAGCCAAACTGAAAATCCAGTAGTGGCATTCCGCCCACTGCGCCTTGCTCAATCACCCAGGTCACTGCATCGGATAATTCTTCTTCTAAGAGGATGCGGGGTACCTGTGCGGATACACCAAATCCCAGGTTTACCGCATCCTGCCGGTTTAATTCCATGGCTGCACGACGGGCCATGGGCTTTGCAGGTCCCCAGGACATCAGGTCATACACTTTTCCTTCGGGAGCACTTTCTCCGCTGATACTCGGATCATATACGGTATTGGTGGTCTGCATTTGGTCGGGTGCGGTGACCACATAGTCAACAACGACACCGGGGACTCGGACATCCTGGGGTTTGAGTGCGCCGGATTTTACGACACGTTTGACCTGTGCAATCACGATTCCGCCATGATTATGCGCGGCCAGTGCCTGATCATAGATCCCAAGGCTGCTGCCTTCATGCTCGGTCGTGATATTGCCATGCGCATCGGCGGTCGTTCCACGGATCAGTGCAACATCAATTGCGATTGATGGATAGAACAGCCACTCCTCTCCTTCAAATAGAACCCGCTTCACGACATCCGGGGGGCTGCAGTCATTCATACATCCACCCAAAAGATTCGGATCTACAAACGTATCCATGCCAACTTTTGTCAGGACTCCCGGCCGGTGTGCTGCTGCTTCGCGGTGCATGTGATACAGGATTCCGCTGGGCAGATTATAGGCTTCCACGCGGTTCTCCCCGATCATTTGCCAGATTCTGGGGGAGGGCATAGATGAGGGGCCACTGGGTAAAGAGCCGGCAATGATTCGTTTCAGAAGCCCGTCGTATGCTAGATGGTCAATCCCGTCAATGCCGTACATATCGCCGGCGGCAATGGGATGAACCGTGGTCAATCGGCATGGATGGCCGGTTGCTCTAAAGCGCTGACCAATTGCAGCCAGCACTGCGTCAGGGCAGCCTAGACCACTGGAAGCGCTTACGGTCACGACCGCCTGATCAGGAATCTTTTCTGCAGCGGTGGCCAGCGAACAAAATTCAGGCATAGGTCACGGGAATTTGTTCGCCTGTCTGTGCTGACTGCTGAACTGCCAGTGCAACGGCAAGAGAGCGAAGCCCGTCATCAGCAGTGGCTGCAGGTTCTCCCTCTCCCTGAACCGCAGCGTTAAAGTGTTCAACCGCTCGTTCGTACAGATTCACAGGGGCAGGGAGTTGCACTTGTTTCAGTTGATTCCCTTTGCGGAGGAAAATTTCTCCGATGGGTTGCTGCGTCATAACATCTCTGGCAATCAGGGATGCATCGGTGCCATGGACTTCAAGTCCGGTTCCGGCGTGTCCGATGACAAATGAATCATGAAATTGTGCAAGGGTGCCGCGCTTGAAGCGCATCACCCCCATCACGGTATCATCAATTCCATGTTCCCCGAGCCCCTGCGACGAAGTACATGCCATGACAGACTCTACTTCATCGCTGAGGATAAAGCGCAGTGTGTCCGTATCATGAACGGTAATATCCAGAACTACGCCGGCTCCGGCGAATGGATCTTTGATGCGCCAGGTTTGCAGATGCGGGGGGAGGAGGACAGCGTGAAATACCCGCACTGCAAGGGGATTTCCGATTGCGCCCTCCTGAATCAGGTTACGAAGTGTGCGGTGTGTGACGGCATTCCGCAGATGATGGTTGGTCCCCATGACGAGGCCTGCCTCGGAGCAGGCCTGTACCATTTGGTGTGCATCTCTGAGTGTGAGGGCAAGCGGCTTTTCGCAGAGAACATGTTTCCGGGCAGCGGCGGCTGCAAGCGTCTGCGGCTTATGCAATTCGTTCGTTGTGCAGACATAGACCACATCAATGTCGGGGTTTGCAAGAAATGTATTGAGTTCGGTATAGGTGTGCGGAATCCCAAACTGATTCCGAAAACGATCTCCACGCTGCTGTGACCGGCTAAGAAGTGCAATTACCTGACTATTTGGACGGGCATTGACCGCATGGATCATCCATTCTTTTGCAATGGTGCTTGCACCTATAATTCCCCAGTTGATCATGGTTCAGTCTCGGATCGTTTATGAGCACGGTTAATTTAACAAGTTTATTGGAATTAACCTTACTGGGGAACTTGACTGGACGGATGTATCCAGTGATTTCTGCTCTGGTTGTTCGTCTCAGATGGAGTCTCTGGACTGAATAACGACTGCTGGCTGGTGCGACGATTGCCGGGGGAGCGGGGATTTCGTGGTCTACATATTTTTCTCCGAGCATCACTGGCCGCACGCCAGATACTTCTTCCGAAACTGGATTCCGCCGTAGCGATCCTGACTCATCGGAACTAGCAGCCCGTGGATAAAGTATGATCACAGAGTTAGACAGCACACCTGCGTATCATAGATGGCCAAACCATCTATTTTTCGCCCTTTTTGAGACTCTAAAGGGCCAAAAACGTCTCTTCTATGGCTATTTTGAGCAGTTT
>JAJEFL010000001.1:0-18237 GCA_022820435.1 Rhodothermales bacterium | reverse complement strand
AGGGCAGGGGTGGGAGACATTGAAGATCAACACCAAGGCGCTCTGGGACACGGATGCCTTGTGTCAGATATTGGAGGGGGGCTGGAAGCACCTGCTTGACGAGATCGCCGTAAATGCAGGATTTGATAAATGGATTCAAATCCAGGGGACCGCGAAGTTTAAACTCCCCGGTCACACACCTCAAAGTATTATCAAACGGGGGAAGGATCCACTCCTTCTCCTGTTGGACGAGGCGCAAACACTGGGGACGGGGATGGCACCCACGGATGCGCGTTACGAAACCGTGAAGGTGTTTCTTGACAGTATTCACAACGGCGGCATGGGCCGCCCCGTGATGCTGGCCGTCGCCGGTTTGAGCTCAACGGCGGATGCATTTGAAGGCATGGATGTGTCCAGATTCAAGGATAACTGCTATGTAGAGTTGGGCCTTCTGAAAGAGGAAGCGGAGCGGAAGGTCATCGAGGACTGGCTCAAGAAGGAGGGGCGGGCGAAGGGGGATCCCACGCCCTGGATTGATGCGATTGCGCGGGAGACTCATGGCTGGCCGCAGCATGTGTCTGCCTATGCGCAGTCTGCCGCCCTCCAGGTGCGGACGGATAAGAGAGTGATGACTCCACGGGGGTTGCAGGCGGTACTTGAAGTGGGGCGGAGGAAACGAACAAAATTTTATGAAACCCGTGCGAAGGGGCTGGACGAGGATCACCGCACGGCCATCGCCAGAGCCTTTGCGAGTGCACATGAGGATCAAACACAGACCAGGAAAGTAATTATGGAATCCCTTGTGAAGGCGGTCGGCAGGCAGGGGGCGGATGCCGTTTTCAAGCGTGCGCTTAAAAAAGGCGTACTGGACCACCGGGATGGGCGCTATGCGATCCCGATCCCGTCCATGTTCGACTGGCTCATCAATAATTACTTTATTGAGCAGGATCTCTCCCACCCTCCTGATTAGAATCCTCTGCCGAATAGTTCGTCCGACTTAACCCAGGGGGATGATATCCCTCTTGGACCCCCTGTATATTGTAAGGGATGTGTAACCAGGTGTTTCGTTTTAAGGTCAAAGGAGTTAAAGATTTGGACGTAATCGTTACAGGTCTTTGATTTTGGACATGACCAGCCCAGGATTTGAGTTTCAAACCTTGCATGGTTTCGCGTCAGGTGCTGTGAGAGCTCCCCGATAGCAGTTATGTTCCCCCCTGTGTCTTGAACAACCTGGGGGGATTACGGGCCCACGGTATCCAGAAACCCAGGGACGCATGCACGCATTTTATCAGGACCTGAGAGGGCTCTATTCCATCCTGGGGGCGCACAGGCAAGGTGAAAGACACCGAAGTCTGCGGTGTACGCAATCGAGAAGTCAGATTGGAGCATCGGAACGAGGAAGGGAGCGATCCTGTGAAGTTACTGGAGCGAAGGCCCCGACCTAAGGGGAAGTTGGGAGTTCATACCACATTTCATACCCTGAGATGGGGATGAGGGGCCCACGGCTACGGCAAAATTTGCCGTTATGCACGATGGTGCGACCCAAGGAAGGGAGCCGGCTGTGTTAATACACACGGTCGGCTCTGTGCGGGGCATCTAGGAAACCACGTGCCCCTACCACGATGAACGGTTCGCTTGGGATGGAAGGATCCCGAACAGAGTCAGATGCAAAAATGCATTTTTTTGAGCAAAATTAATTATGTTAAGTTAATCTATTTTGCAACAGGCAGCGCTCGGTGGGTTGGTAATCAGATGGGCTTAAATGACGGCAGAGATGTAAGATGCAATGACGGATTGACATCTATGGCCTTTGGGGATTTGGCATGCTGCTTGCTGTTCTGGATACATGCTGAGTAATCTGAGGCGAATTCCATCAGGATACTCTATCTTAGTTAGCGGTAGTCCTATGAACATTGATCATAGAATGATATTGTTGGGTTTCATTTAAGATGACCGCTGATTTCAAGTTTGAATAGAATCACATGACGATCTTGCTTATCCTTTCAGTTCTGTCTGTTCTGGTCGGCGTGGGGGGGATTTATTTTGCCCTGCGCAAGAACCCGTACCCCGTCCCTCAAGGGCCCGTGCAATGGATGGTCACCGTGATGTGCGTCGTGCTTGTGTGCATCTCAGGCTTAGCGGTTGCGATGGTATGGACGTATCACGAACAATCCGGCACGGAAATTGCGTCTGCCTATGTTGAGCCCTTTGAGTTTCAACTGGTCTCTAGTCAGGAGAAACGAAATATTGCGGATTACAGCGGTAAGGTGGTGCTCCTGAATTTCTGGGCAACCTGGTGTCAGCCCTGTATCACTGAACTGCCGGAACTGGATGCACTTCAGGCTGCCTATCAGGACAGGGGACTCGTAGTTGTCACCATATCCGATGAAGCCCTGGAAGAACTCCAGCTGTATACAGATCTGTTACCGGAAAAGACCGTGTCAGGATATGTGAATCTGGAAGATCTGCCGGAATCGTTCCAGAATGAGCTTGTGTTCGGGCGGCCGGTCACGTATGTAATTGATGGGACAGGAATGGTCCAGGAACGCATTCGTGGTGCGGGGAATTTTGCCTACTTCGAAGGTCTGGTTACCCCGTGGCTGGCCGCGCTTGACTCATAACGTAATGCGATATCCCGTGTTGGTGCTTGTGATTGCCGGTTTCGCCCATCCCAATGTGCAGGCACAACCGACCGCAGACAGTTTGGATGCCCTGTTCTCAACCTCCAAAAAAAGTGTTCCCCTTGCATTCGGGATGTCGGCCATTGTCCCCGGGGCCGGACAGGTATACAATCGAAACTGGATCAAAGCCGCGGTTGCCATTGCCGGCGAAGCTGCCGTACTTCTATTGTACCGGTCCTGGCATCAGAAAGGCAACGATGGCCGGGATGCCTATCAAATGGAGGCGCACGCTCACTGGAGCCCCGTTCGCTATGCATCCTGGCTGAATGACTATATGCAGTATCTGAATCATCTGCCGGGCGGCAGACCGGTCACGGCCAACCCCATTGAAATTTCCTCACTACTCTCAAGTATCGACCTGACCAACCCGGATGCCTGGTCCCAGTCGGACCAATTGGCGGTCCGGTCTCTGATCCGGGAGATCCGACGTGTAGAGGGGGCCGTCTACAACAGCAGCACAGGAGCCGCGTTTTCGCATGTATTGCCGTTTTTTGGCGAGCAGCAGTACTATGAGTTGATCGGCAAGTATTTTCAGTATGCGCCGGGATGGGATGATTATGTTGCTCTGATACGCAATGGCCAGGCGACCTGGATTACGGAGGATGGAGAGTTTGTGCCATCCATTGAACCGGAAACGAGCGGGTCAGCAGATCGAAAGGCGCATGTATCTCCCCGCTTTTATCAGTATGCGGACAATCATGCGGATGCAAACACCTATCTGCGACGAGCTTCACGAATTACAACATTATTGATTGCGAATCATATACTTGCTGCGGTCGATGCAGCAGTATTCGCCCGGTTACACAATCGCCGCGTGCAGGTGAGTCTGGGGCTGCTGGGGGATATGCAGGGGAGAATGTATGTTGCACCTCGCCTGCATTTCATTCTTAACCAGTGATGATCTCACAGGACGATGGGCTCTAAGAATCCTGCAGTCTGAAGATCGGTTGACACGATATTGTTATATTAACGAATCACCATAATTTTCCGTACACGATGAATTGGCAAAAACAGCTGCACATCTGGATTATCCTCGGCCTTGTGCTAGGGCTGGGATATGGGATCCTTTCCGCCGCAATGGGCTGGGGAGAATTCACACAAAATTGGATCAGCCCATTCGGGGATATATTTTTGAATGCACTGTTTATGATTGCGGTGCCGCTCGTTCTGGGCTCCATCATTACCGGGGTTTCTTCGCTCTCGGATACACGTAAACTTGCACGTATCGGCGGCAAGACGATTGCAATCTATATCGGTACGACCGTTTTTGCATTGATCATTGGCCTTGTTCTGGTCAATATTGTCCGACCGGGGGATACCGTCCCCGAAGATGTCCGTACAGAGTTGCAGGCCGAGTGGAGCGATATGGCCGAAGAGCGGCAGGAAAGCGCGGCATCCGCCGAGGAGCGGGGCCCGCTTCAGGCGTTTGTGGATATGGTGCCAAGAAATATTGCCGCGGCCGCCTCCAATAACCGCAACATGCTCCAGGTCGTATTGATTGCGGTATTGTTCGGGATTGCCCTGCTCCTGATTCCAAAGGAGAAAGCGCAGCCGCTTCTGGGCCTTTTTGAAAGCCTGACCGCAACGGTCATTAAGCTCGTAGAAATCATCATGTGGATTGCCCCGCTGGGCGTATTTGCGCTTCTTGCGGATACGGTCAGTTTGATTTCGGGGGACAATCTGAGTGAGCTTTGGCGTCTGTTAGGTGCACTCGGGTTTTACATGCTGGTTGTGCTGGCCGGTCTGGTTCTGCAAGTGGTGATCACCTATGGGTCCCTGATTAAATTTTTCACCCCGATGGGAATCAAGAAGTTCATCATGGGAATTGCACCTGCGCAGCTGGTTGCGTTCAGTACCTCCTCAAGCGGAGCAACCCTTCCCGTAACGATGGACCGGGTTGAGAATAATCTGGGGGTCAGTGAAGAAGTGTCTTCGTTTGTACTTCCGCTTGGTGCAACAATCAATATGGATGGCACGGCCCTCTATCAGGCAGTTGCCGCAGTATTTATTGCCCAGACGCTGGGAATTGCCCTGGGATTTATGGATCAGATTGAAATTATTCTGCTGGCCGTACTGGCCTCCATTGGTACGGCAGCCGTACCAAGTGCCGGAATTATTATGCTCATCATCATCCTGCAGTCTGTCGGAGTTCCTGCGGCGGGAATTGCTCTGATCCTGGGGGTGGATCGAATTCTTGATATGTGCCGAACCGTATGCAATGTAACAGGCGATGCCACGGTAGCCACCCTGGTGGCATCCTCGGAGGGACAGATTGAAACCTAAACCTGGACGGGAAGGGTACGCCCGAGAGGATTCGAACCTCTGGCCTTCTGCTCCGGAGGCAGACGCTCTATCCAGCTGAGCTACGGGCGCATACCTCTCTCTAATGTACAATGTCCCTGAAACGTTTCAATGGCGAACGATTTTTTGAATAAACCGGATGGTTTTCGGGCCATTGGGGGTTCCGCGCCTGCACCATTGAACGAGTCCGGTTCTTCAGGTCGTCTGGGTCTCTTTGATGGAATATCAGGACAGTGGTCCACCTACTGGGTTCTGTTGTTATGGGGATGCGTCGGTCTGATTGCCTATCTAGTGATTGGTAATCTGGCATCGGTTATTTTTCTTGCCCTGGAGGGAATTGGACTTCCGGATTTCGTTGCAAATCAAAAAGCGGTTCTCGAGGAATATGGGGGGGCGCTGCTGGGAGCGAATGCGATTGGATTAGCATTGGGACTTGGCGGGGTTGCACTTCTGGCAAGTTGGCTGGAGTCTTCGCAGCCGCTGAAATACTTACGCCTGTCTCCATGCACGGGAAAAGAACTCCTACTGTGTACGGCGGGCTTTTTCTGCCTGCTTCCAGTGGTCCTGGGGCTGGGAATTCTCAACGAGAAGCTTCCTCTGCCTGAATTTCTCCAGACACTGGAAGATCAGCAGATGGAGATCGTGGACTGGCTTGCCTCGGGAGGGGGAAATTTTTATATGAATCTGCTCTATGTCGCAGTAACCCCCGCCATTTTTGAAGAGGTGTTTTTCCGGGGATTTGTCCAGAGGCGTGCGGAGCGGGGGATGGGGATCGTCGGAGGAATCCTGTTTACGGGAATCCTGTTTGGTTTATTTCATTTGAGACTCACGCAGGCGCTGCCGCTTGCATTACTAGGCTGCTATTTTGCCTATGTCACCTGGCGTACAGGGAGTTTACTGATCCCGGTGGTTTTACATTTTTTGAACAACGGGTTATCACTGGTTGTATCCGAGTGGGGATCCGCTTCCATCTCCGATCCAGAGAGCATTCCGTGGCCGTTGATGGTCGGGGGGATGCTTGGGTTTTTGGTCTGTATCCGATTTATTCACCGAAGTTATGAGCAAAAACATCGCTGACTGGGTAGAGGTCTGTCGCTGCGGCACGGATTACGAAGGTGCTTTAATTCATGCGCGTCTGGTGGATGCGGAAATCCCGGCGGTTATATTGAACCAGCGGGATCATGCGTTTAATCTGACACATGGCTATCTGGCGAAGGTGAAAGTTCTGGTACCAAAATCAATGGAGGCGCTGGCATCAGAGATTCTGTCAAAACAATCGCTCACCGATGATGAGCTGATCCGGGAAGCACTGAAGAATACGTAGAGAATGTGAAGCATATGCCACAGGTACTGACTCGATTATTTACGGCCTCCATCGGCGCTTTCCTGCTGGTTGGTTCTGCATGGCTTGGGCCGTGGCACTTCGGGATTGCCGTCTTGGTGATTGCGCTTGTAGGGCAGATTGAATTATATCAGCTCTATGAGCGGTGCGGGGTGCAGGCGTGGATTATTACCGGGCTGTTATTAGGTGCGGGGCTGTCACTCCGGGCATTGGTTCCTGATATTTTTCTGCTGACCGCGGTCCCGGTTGTCGGCCTGGTTCTCTGGTGTACATTCACGAAAACCCGGCAGCCGCTGATGCGGCTTGGGGCAACGCTTTCAGGGGCAGTTTATCCGACGGCCCTGCTAGCTTTTTTGACCGATCTGCGTACCATTGAAGGGTATAGCGAGCAGGAGGCGCTGATGCTCACGATCACGGTGCTGGTCGTCGTATGGGCAAGCGATATTTTTGCTTTTTTTGCGGGATCGTTTTTTGGAAAACACTCCATGGCCCCAACGATTTCTCCCGGCAAAACCTGGGAGGGATTTCTTGGTGGGATTGCCGGAGCAATCCTTGCGGTATTTATTCTCAATGCAGCCGTTGAAATGCCGCTGAACTTGATTCATCTTCTAATCCTGGGGATGGTCTGCACCCTTTCTGGTGCAGTGGGGGATTTAGCGGAGAGCCGGTTTAAGCGGGTGGCAGATGTAAAGGATTCCGGCATTATTCTACCCGGCCATGGAGGCATTCTGGATCGCTTTGACGGGATTATTGTCGCGGCTCCCTTAGCGTATATGTACATTGTCTTTATTGCCGGTTCGTTTTAAGATGGGTTTTTTATTTGGGCGCAAAGCGCAACCAAGAAAGTTTGACTATACGCCTCGTTATTATGATCCGCGCAAGGACGACAGTTTGAAGCGGCGCATGAGGATTCAGAGTCGTGTTCGTCGGCGGCGCAGTCCGATTGCGCTCTTTTATCTTGCGGCGCTATTGCTTACTGCACTCTACATTTACAACGCAATCGGACGCTAGGTCAGCATCTATGGAGCAAGTGGCGCAAATCCGGCGGATGCCGATTGAACTGGCCAACAAGATTGCGGCCGGTGAGGTGGTTCAGCGTCCTGCATCGGCCGTCAAGGAATTGCTTGAGAATGCCGTTGATGCAGGTGCAAGCGATATCTCTGTCTGGATCAAAGCCGCGGGGAGCAATCTGATTCAGGTCAGAGATAACGGGACAGGGATGAGTTCGCAGGACGCGGCGCAGTGCTTTGAACGTCACGCAACCAGCAAGATTACACGGGCGGAAGATCTGGAAGATATTCGTACACTGGGGTTTCGGGGGGAGGCGCTGGCCTCCATTGCTGCGATTGCTCAGGTATCCTTGAAGACCAGACGGAAGGGAGATTCAGAGGGAACCCATTTGCGCATTGAGGGGGGAGTGACCATTGAAACGTCGCCGTGTGCCACCGCATCGGGAACAACGATTGACGTTCGGAATCTCTTTTTCAATGTTCCGGCGCGGCGGAGTTTTCTGAAAGCACCGACCACCGAATTTCGTCATATATCGGAGGCCTTTGTAACCTGTGCACTGGCGAATCCGTGGACATCATTCAAACTCGAACATGAGAAGCAGGAGGTCTACCGGCTTGCCGGCTCACATGCCGAGAATTTTCTGGATGCACTCAGGGAACGCCTCCGTGCGATCCTTGGGACGAATGTAGCACGGCATCTTGTCCAGATCAATGAAGGATCCAGTTACATCTCCGTATCAGGATTTTTGACGCATCCGGAGCATGCCCGAAAATCCCGAAAAAATCAGTATCTCTTTGTGAACGGGAGGCCAATCCGCAGTCCGAGTCTGAATCATGCGATCCGATCCGCATACGATACAATTCTTCCAGATGGGCAAAAGCCTGCCTATGCGCTATTCCTAAGCGTTGCACCTCAGAATGTAGATGTGAATGTGCATCCATCCAAGGTTGAGGTTCGGTTTGACGATGACCGGGGAGTGTATAATTTTGTACAGGCGATCTGCAGGCGGGCATTGGGCGTTGCAGAATTGATCCCGCAGCATCCAGGTACGGCATCCTCATTGAGTTTCCAGCAGGAACGATCCGGTTCATCCGAATCCTGGACTCCCCCGCCCAGAGCAGATGAACTGCCGCCGGTGCACGGTGAGCAGACCTCAATTATATATGAGGTGGAGCCGAGCCGACTGCCTAGTGGAGCGGATCCCAAGCCGTCTGGATTTTTATGGCAACTGCAAGAGCGTTACATTCTTACGCAACTCAGTAACGGGATTCTGGTGGTCGACCAGAATGCTGCACATCAGCGTATCCTCTTTGAGCGCGCGTTGGAAGATCTGCGTTCGGGAGCGGGCCTGTCCCAGCAACTGCTGTTTCATCAGCTGATCTGTCTGACCGAACAGGATTGTCAGCTGCTTCGCGAACTGGATCCGCTTGCAAAGGCACTTGGGTTTGATTATTCTATCTCAGAGAACCGTACGGTTACCGTGCGCGGGGTTCCCGCGCACATACGGACCGGTGCAGAAAAGGAACTTCTACAGTCCATCCTTGATGGATATAAAGAGAGTTCTCAAACAGAATTAGCCCCCCTTCCGGCGGAAGAAAAAATGGCCCGCAGCCTAGCTGCACGCGGCGCAATACAGCAGGGAGTAACGCTGAGTGATGAAGAAATGAGGACGCTGATTGATCGCCTTTTTGAATGTAAGGAACCCTACCGTACTCCAAATGGGAAGCCAACGCTTATTCGAGTGACACTTGAAGAACTGAATCGGCGATTTGACCAGCGTATGACTGACGATGGGGAGCGTGATTAAATCGTTCCATGAACGGGTCGCAGCCTATATGAAGCGAACCGATCAGGCGATTGCGGGGCAGCGCATTTTGGTGGGGGTCAGCGGGGGGATGGATTCGGTTGTGCTTCTGGATGTATTGGTCGGTCTGGGGTATGAGTGTGAGGTTATTCACATTAATTTTCAGTTACGTGGAAAGGATTCCGATGAGGATGAAAAATTAGCATGTGATGCAGGCAGCCGGCGAAGATTGAAACTCCATGTCCATCGAGCGCCAGTGCGGGCGCAGACCAGCGGGGCAAAGCATTCTGTGCAGATGACTGCGCGTGAGATCCGCTATGATCTGTTCGAGAAGACCGCCTCTGCGCAGCAGATTACCGCGGTTGCCGTCGGGCATCATGGTGATGATCAGGCCGAAACCCTGCTCATTAATCTCAATCGAGGGACAGGTCCGGAGGGGATTGCGGGAATGCGGCCCGTTCGTCCGTTGAATAAGGATCAAAATCTGATACGCCCCCTCCTGGCTGAAACCAGAGACTCCATTGACGCTTATGCCGATGCCCGTCAACTTGTGTGGCGCGAAGATGTGAGCAATCGGGATGTGAAATATCTGCGGTCGCGGCTCCGTGCCAGTGTAATGCCGTATTTGAATTCCGAGGCATTCGCTCGCAGTGCCCGCCTCGTCGGGCGGTGGGTTGATGAGTTCATTGCCCCGACCATTTCGAAGAATTTTGATGCTGCATCGCAGGGGCAGTCGCTGGAGATCACCCACTTGAAGAAGGTGCCCGATGTCCTTGCACAGCGTTTGGTGATTGAGGGATTGCGTCAATGGATTCCACAGGCGCGGGCAGACGAAATTGCGGCAGAGCGAATCATGGCACTGATTCACTTGCAGACCGGGAAACGGGTTCAAATTGGCGGCGGGGAGGTCTGGCGGGACCGGAACCATCTCATCTTCTCAGATTCCATCGGCCGCAAGCCAATGAAAAATGTGAAGTTATTCGGGGATTGCCGCCCGGTGGCAGTTCCTGGAGGGCAGCTCATCCTTGATCTGTCTCGTCAGAAACCAAGCAGACTCCTTAGCCCGGATGCGGTCTGGCTGGACGCAGATCAACTAACGATGCCTTTAACGGTTCGGAACTGGCGGCCGGGGGATCGAATCCGTCCCCTGGGAATGGAGGGTACAAAGAAGGTCAGCGACCTGTTAACGGATATTGGTGTCCCGACCTCTCAGCGCAAGGATGCAATTGTGGTGTGCAGCAAGGATGAGATTGTATGGGTGGTCGGGTATCGCGTCTCGCATAAATTTCGTTTTTCAAATTCAACCCAAAACTATGCAAGACTCTATTTTGAACGACACTGAAATCATTCATGGCCGGCATCTGAAGTTGTTCAAGGATACAGATGCAATTGCAGCGCGTGTTCGGGAAATCGGACAAACTCTGACCCGTACGCACCGGGGTCGCCGTCCGATTGTGATTGGCTTAATGCAGGGGGCATTCATCTTCACGGCAGACTTGGTGCGCACCATAAAACTTCCCTGTGTTGTGGACTTCTGGCGTTTGAGTTCCTACGGGAACCGGACCACGAGCAGCCAGTCTGTAAAGGAGATCATGTCGCCGATGGTGCCCCTCTGCGATCAGCATGTGATTCTGGTTGAAGATGTTGTGGATTCAGGTCGAACGCTGACGTATGTACGTGAGCAACTTATCGGATATCAACCGAAATCTGTCACTATCGTTACCTTGGTGAAGGTTGCGGGAAGTCCGATTGAGGTGGATCATGCAGGGTTTATTTCCAATGGAGAATTCATTGTGGGCTATGGTCTGGATATTGCCCAGGAGCTTCGTGAACTCCCCGCACTCTACTATCTCGAACGTACCGATTTGACAGATTCGTGAACCATTGTATCGGGCAACTCTATGGCGGTGTCCATTCTTCTAAATTTCCAGTTCAGGAAAAAAATTTTCAAAAAACCGGAAAGTGCGAAGAAAAATATTCCATTTGTGTATAGGGTAGCTTATCATTAGTCCCAAGCCACCGTCCAAAATGACACGGTTTGCGATTCATTCTGGAGGTATTCTATACAAACACTGAATTATATCATGGCGAAAAGGTATTATTTCCTGGCTCTCTGCATATTTTTGCCAGAATTTGCAAGTGCCCAGAGCATCATTTCCGGAACGGTCACCGATGACACGGGGGAGCCGCTCGTCGGAGCAAATGTACTCATTGAGTCACTGGTCCTGACTTCGACGGTTACCCCCCCCCATATGAATATATGCAGAGCGGGATTTCCGGGAAAAGTGAATACTTCCTGCCCCCCTTCTGGATGGGATGAAATTTCACCAGTAATAATTAATGAAATTGCAAATAATTATGTTAGATTTAATTCTGTATTTGAAGCATTTCGTGCTTTATACCAATCTACAAATGGGGTAAACTGGACTATGAATTCTGGTTGGGATATTACCCAGGAACCAACTCTCGATGAATTGGCAGATTGGCATGGCGTAACGGTAAGTAATTCTAAGGTAATTTTACTACAATTGAAGAATAACAACTTAGTGGGAACGATTCCTGAAGAATTAGATGCAATATCGGATCTAAAAGGATTGGATTTCAGGCAAAATTCACTTTCTGGCCCCATCCCATCAGAGATTGGTAACATCTCACAACTAGTATCGCTGTACCTTACAGAAAATTCTCTGAGTGGTTCAATCCCCGCAAAACTGGGACAGCTATCGCAACTGGAACAACTTTGGCTTGATGATAATTCCCTAACGGGGGAAATTCCAAAAGAGTTAGGACAACTCACATCATTGAAAGAAATTATATTGAATGAGAATTCTCTGAGTGGTTCAATCCCCGCACAACTGGGACAGCTATCGCAATTGGAAGAACTTTGGCTTTATACTAATTCTCTAACGGGGGAAATTCCAAAAGAATTAGGACAACTCTCGTCATTGAAAAATATTTTATTATTTCAGAATTCTCTGAGTGGTTCAATCCCCGCACAACTGGGACAACTATCGCAATTAGAAGGTCTTTGGCTTCATGATAATTCCCTAACGGGGGAAATTCCAAAAGAGTTAGGACAACTCACATCATCGAAAGAAATTATATTGAATGAGAATTCTCTGAGTGGTTCAATCCCCGTACAACTGGGGCAGCTATCGCAATTGGAACAACTTTTGCTTGATGATAATTCTCTGACGGGAGAAATTCCAAAAGAGTTAGGACAACTCTCGTCATTGAAATACCTTTTATTGAATGAGAATTCTCTGAGTGGTTCAATCCCCGTACAATTGGGACAGCTCTCGCAATTGAAACAACTTTGGCTTCACAACAACTCTCTAACAGGGGAAATTCCAAAAGAGTTAGGACAGCTCTCGTCATTGGAACATCTTATATTGAATGAGAATTCTCTGAGTGGTTCAATCCCCGTACAACTGGGGCAGCTATCGCAATTGCAACATCTTCTTCTTTATGGCAATCATATTTCCGGTTTTATCCCTCAAGAACTGAGCCAACTTTCTCAGTTGAAAACACTTGATCTGGAAAATAATGAACTTACTGGATCCATCCCATCGGAGATTGGTAAACTCTCACAACTAGTGGCGCTATACCTTCTGGGAAATTCTCTGACTGGTACAATCCCTGCAGAACTGGGAGAGTTATCAAATTTGAAGGTTTTAGATGTAAGGAATAATTCGTTGACAGGCAGGTTGCCAAGAAATCTTATGAAACTGGATCACCTGCAAATACTCTCTTTTTCTGGCCAAGAACTTTGTGCGCCATCGGATGATGAATTCCAAAGGTGGCTACAACGGATTCAATCTGTGGATGGTCCCACATGTGTTGGGATACAGTTTGCTTTGCCTTCTGCCAATGTAGGCGAAGATGTGGGCACACACAATGTGAGGGTCAACATCAATCCTGCACCGCAATCGGATCTCACATTAGAGTATGATCTGGGTGGCACAGCAGCGGAGGGATCGGACTACAGCATTAACAGTTCCGGAAGGATTGCAGTGACTTCGGGAAGAAGTTCGGCGAGTATTCCGATCATGATTACCGATGACGGTGAGGATGAAGAGGCGGAAACCGTCATCCTGACGCTGAAAAGCGGTGCGGGGTATGATCTGGGCAATCCGAATCCCCATACGCTGACGATCATCGATAATGATGAGACATCAGTCGTTAATTTTGCTTTGGCTTCGTCGGATGTGAACGAAGACGCGGGTACCCACAATGTGACCATCAATATCATCCCCATGCCGCCTGTGGCCTTGACGTTAAATTACAGTTTGGGTGGTACGGCGGCTGAGAATACAGATTACAGTATCGAAAACTCCGGTTCTATTTCGGTAGCTGCCGGTGAAACTGCGGCAAGCATTCCGGTCGTGATTATTGATGACAGCGTGGTTGAGGCTAATGAGACGATAGAATTCACACTGATAACGGGTACGGGATATACGACTGGAAGTACGAAAGAGCATATGGTGACGATTGAAGATAATGATCAACCAGTACCAGCTACGGTGATGTTGACTGCAAATCCTAAACGGGTAGAAGAGGGGGCTTCAGTTGATGTTACAGTAACAATTTCAGTGGAACAGCCTGGTAATGTCGTGATTCCTCTGACGTACATTCCCCTTGATCCCTATCCGGCTACGTCTGATGATTATCATTCACTTCCGAGTATTGTAATTCCCGCTGGGGCATTAACCGGATCAGATGATCTCCGTACGATTGACGATGATTCCTATGAGGAAGATGAGGCTTTTACGGTTGCCATTGATGAGGATCTGTTGCCTGCCGGGATAAACCTTGACAGCCCGGTTTCAGAAAGGGTTACGATCACGAACAATGATTCGGCACCACTGGTACAGGCGCGGTTTTCGGTAGCCCCGAGGATAGTGGAGGAGGGAAATTCTGTTACGGTGGCGGTGGAATTGCCCGTAGAATTATCCTCTAGCGTGACGATTCCTTTGCTACTGACCCCGATTAGTGCGGAGCCGAAGGACTATCGGGCACCGACTCCAAGGCAGGTGGAGATTAGAGCTGAACAGACGCGCGGGGAGTATAAGATTGCCATCCACGATGACAAGGAGGCACGGGAAGGTGATGAGACCTTCATCGTGGAGGTAAATGAAGAGGGGGTACCAGACGAAGTCGGGTTTGCGAATCTTTCTCCAATAACGGTGACGATTATTGATAATGATAGGGCCGGGATTCAGGCACTGACCGCTGTATCAATACTGGAAGGGCAAACGGAGACTTTTCAGTTTTCGTTAACATCGGAGCCACAGGCCGAAGTCACAGTGACGATAACCGGGCATGCGGGTACCGACCTGATATTGACCCCTGCGGTTAGAATCTTCCTGCCGAGTAATTGGAGCGAAGTGCAGGAAGTGACATTGCGTGCAGTGGAAGATCTTGATTTTGATCACGAACTAGTGCCGTTAACTTTCACGGCAAGCCGGGGCGGTTACACAGGTATTTCAGAAATCGTGGAAGTAATCATCATTGATAAGGATCGGCCAGAAATGAATGCACCGGCATCCGTCGTCGTTTCAGAGGGGCTTTCAGAAAAATTTGACATTGAGCTTGTAAAGGCACCTTCAGGCACTGTGATGGTGATCGTTCCCAGTCCAGTGGGGGACCTAACCGCAGCACCTACAAGTCTGATCTTCGCACCAGATACGTGGCAGATGCCTCAATCAATTACCCTGACGGCAAGAGAGGATGATGATTTTCTGCCAGATTTCGAGACACTCACCTTGCGTGCAAATGGGGGCGGGTATGAGAACATGACGTATGATATTGCGGTCACAATCAGCGAAAATGATGCGCCGGGTATCGTGGCACCGAAGGAGGTAACGATGGAGGAAGGAAGCACCTCTCCTTTCATGATCCACTTAGTCGCACAGCCGTCAGAACCTGTAACGATAAACTTTACCGGGCATGCGGGATCCGACCTGACCCTGAACGGAGTTCCTCTCACGTTTGCGGCCTCGAACTGGCAGACTCCGCGGACGGTGACTCTGATCGCATCGGAAGATGACATGGACTATATGGACGACAGGGTAGATTTAATGCTCACAGCATCAGGAGGCGGCTATGACGATGTCATACATACAGCCATTGTTACGATCAAAGACAACGATGAGGCATCATTGACGATCTCTATCTCGAATCAGCAAGGCATTGAGAGTGAAGAAAGCCTTCAGTTTCGGATTGAATTGAATCGTTTCACAGAAGAGCCGGTGACCGTGGAGTATACGAGTTCAGATGCAGGGGAAGCAAAGGCAGGTCTTGACTATACGGCCTCCCGCGGGATTGTGACCTTTGACCCGGGTGCAACCCGTGGAGTGATTGAGATAAAGATCACAGATGATGAACTCGTGGAGGAAAATGAGACGTTTAATGTTACGCTCTTGAATGCCAATGAGAATGCCGAAATTGATCGTGCAGTGGGTATAGGTACAATTCTGGACAATGACGGGAGCGCCAAACTTCGGGTAGATGATGCACTGGTGATGGAAGAAGAAGGCGTGGTCCGGTTCCGCGTATCCTTATCACATCCCCGGCATCAGACGGTGGCGGCATCCTATCGAACACAGGACGGGACGGCTAAATCAGGTGAGGATTATGAAGCAGTATCTGGAGTCATAGACATAGCACCGGGAATGACGGAAGCCACCATTGCGGTACCATTGCTGAAGGACGGGATGGATTGGCAGGAGGAGACATTCAGTGTACATCTGCTGTCCGCAAATCATGCAGAGATTGAAAAAGCAGTTGGAGTGGCAACTATTCAGGAGTTTGCCATGGTCAGTGAAAAAATTATGGAAGCGTATGCGGCGCGGTTTGTGCGAACGGCTTCGGGGCAGGTGGTAGGTGCACTGGGAGGTCGGTTCCGTCTGGCTGCCGATGGCGTAGCATGCGCTGCTGTAGATCGTGCAGAGATGGCACAGTTCTGGTATTCGGCATCTTTATGGGATCCATCTTTGGGGGAACTCCTTGCAGATTGCCGCATCTCTCAAAGTATGCCCCTGTCGAGTGGATCATTCAGCGTATGGGGGCAGGGTGCATTCCGGCAGTTCAACGGTCAGGGAGAGGATGCATTAACACTTCAGGGAGAGGTGACCACGGGGGTGTTCGGAGCAGACTACCGCTGGCGGGGGGGATGGTTTGTGGGAGTACTTTTGTCCCACAGTCAGGGAGACGGCTCGTTTGAGGTGGCGGGTCAGTCAGGAGACATCACATCAGGACTGACGGGAGTCTATCCTTATGTTTCGTATGCCGGTACGGGATGGAATGTATGGGGGAGCGCGGGAGGTGGACATGGACAAGTGGAAGTGCTGGAGTTGAAGGGGGATATGGCATCACGGTTTGGGGCGCTGGAAATGCGAGGAAAACTGGCATCCGGTAGTGCCATTACCCTGAATTATCATGGAGATATTCTGATCACGGATGTAGAGATCGCTGACCATGATATCACGGCAGAGGTGTATCGGGTTCGGGCAGGCATGGAGGTAAATACACGGATCACAGGAGCAATGCGTCCTTATCTTGAAGTTAACGTACGTCAGGATGGTGGCAGTGCAGAGACGGGCACAGGTCTGGAACTAGGCGGGGGACTGCGATTTTTCTATCCGGCATGGGGTTTGCGAGGAGATATGCACACACAGGGATTGGTCATGCATACGGCGGACGGATTTGCCGAGTGGGGGATTTCAGGGTTGTTGCAGCTAGGCAGTGGTTCGGAGGGAATGATGATGCGTGTGCGTCCATCTTGGGGACTGGGACAGGGAATGTCCCTGCACAGACAACAGACCGTTCGAAATGTGATGCCGCTTCATGCTGCGACGAATCGCACAGAGCTGGAGTTGGGGTATGGAATTCCGTGGATGGATGGAGTGGTTCGTTCGGTCGCAGGGGGTACCTGGCTGCCGCAGGGGATGATGTATCGGATAGGCGGTGAACTTCGTCCGCGGGACCGATGGACATTTTCCGTTTTTGCTTTAACACACCGACACAGCAATGAACGGAGAGATATTGGAGTAAATATGCAAGGGACGCTTCAGTACTAATCTACAGTTGGCAGCAGATCAATGAGATTGTGGTGGAGATGGGCTACAATCTGATGGCCAATTCGAAGGCGACTCCCGAACAAGGGAGTTGCGATTCGTATGTGGTGGAAACCAATGTTCGCTTGCTTCATGATGCCACATGGAAATTATTGCGGCGTTCGTGCAAAGTCTGGAAGGTCCTGGAGTTGCGGCAGGTCTGTAGTCTGAAGGGATGGCGGCAACTCGCTCATCTGAGGAAATCCCTGTATGCGGCCTATCTGGTGGTGAGCACGACAAGGAAGTGCAGATCCAATCCGGAGGCGGTTCTATCGTATCTGGATCTCTGCATGCTCTGCATCAACAAGTGTCTCACGCAGTTGGACTTGATCCAGAAGCGGTTTCCCGACTCGGAGTGGGTGGAGGAACTTCAAATTATCTCCGAACAGGCTCTGAAGCTTCACGATCAGGTTCGGCGACGTTTAGGGTAGGCGAAAAAATAAGTTAGCATATTTTTTGAATTTCAACTTCTAAATTTCTTCCTCTCCACTCATTTACGATGATGGGTTTAGTTTGATTCGGCCTTGAAGAACTTCTAAAAGCAGATTTATTCACTTTTTGAACAAATTAAGACTGCTTGATTTGACAATGTTACGATGTATATATTATAAATATATTTTAAATTATATAACTTTTCATGCCTCGAACTCCTCACTCAAGCCAATCCCTTGTAGATCTCATTCGTGAACGAAAGGTCGTCATGTACGCCGACCTACAAAATGCACTTGATCCCGTAAGCCGACAAACGGTATACCGTAAGATGCTTGAGATCGGAGTCCGATCCAGCTATTCTCACGGAGGACGCTACTATACCCTGGATGAATGTGCAGACTATGATTCGAATGGACTTTGGTCGTATGGTGTCTAGCGACAACTGAGAAGGCGGCGGTGACAACTAAGAAGGGATTTCGTCCACCAGGGGAAGTTTCGAATTAATCTTTGAGAGAGGTAAAGCGAATAAGAGAGTTCATTGAACTCAACTTAATTGGTTTTACCATGAAA
>JAJEFL010000117.1:0-18392 GCA_022820435.1 Rhodothermales bacterium | reverse complement strand
CGCTGGAGGATGCGATTCCAACCGACTTCTCGCTGGAGCAGAATTATCCGAACCCCTTCAATCCGTCCACGGCCATGGAGTTTTCGATTACGAAGACACAACAGGTCACACTTACGGTGTATGATCTATTGGGGCAGAAAGTGCGGACGCTTCTGGATGGTGTACAGCCGGCCGGGCGACATAATCTGTTGTTCAGCGGGATGGGACTTGCCAGTGACACCTATCTCTATATCCTCCAAACGGAGGAACACCGGGCCGTGAAGATGATGACACTGCTGAAATGATCGTTTTTCCATCCGATAAAGACGTTTGACAACCTCTGGGTATAATTCTCTGCACACCAATTCCCGCCATGCCGCCTGTTGCTAAGTGCCACATTAACTGACGTTGAGCACTTCAAGTATCTGGAATCTGGTCCGGGTGTGATCACTTTTTCAGACACGCGGTTCAACAGTGCTCAAAAGAATTCAAAGGTCCTCATCACGGATCACGATGCAGGCCGCAAATCGTTAGGTAATGACCAAAAAAGTATTAGAGCAGGTTGATTCGGAAGGAATGTACGAAGCAGTTCGGAGTTTCTCTGACCAATTAAAGCAGGGGCGTGCAAATGCATTGAAAGCCAAAGTGGGCGGTTGGCCGGGCGAGGGAGTTACTGGAGTTGTCGTTGCCGGCATGGGGGGCAGTGCCATCGGGGGGGATATTTTGGCAGCACTTGCGACCGACCATGCATCGGTCCCTGTGCTGGTATCCCGCAGTTATGTTCTGCCTGCATGGGTGGGGCCCAATACCGCAGTGGTTGCCTCAAGTTATTCAGGCAATACCGAAGAAACTCTGGCAGCGTTTGAGGATGCGGTTGCACGCGGGGCCAGAGTCGTTACGATCTCCACCGGGGGAAAACTGGCGGACCAGGCGCATGCCAATAACATTCCTCTGGTGCGACTCCCGGCAGGAATTCAGCCACGTGCAGCACTGCCGCATTCACTGTCTGCATTGCTGACGATTACCGAGGCACTCCAACTTACGGCCGTTCAGCCGGAGGACTGGGATGAGTCTGTTGACATCACTGCACGGCAGGCAGCGGTGATGGCGGATCTGGCGAATCCGGACAATCCAGCGATGAAGTTAGCCAGAACACTGCACGGGCGGTTTCCGGTGATCTACAGCAGTGAGCAGTTTGCCGCGGCCAATACCCGCTGGCGTAACCAGCTGCACGAGAATGCAAAGAACTTTGCGGTGGGGAACTGCCTGCCGGAAATGAACCATAATGAGATTATGGGATGGGCACGATTTCAGTCGGAATTAAAGCAGCTTGCAGTTGTTGCACTGCGGGATCAGGAAGATCACAAACGCACGCAGCGCAGGCTGGAGGTGACCCGGTCGTTATTAACTCCGCACGCACACAGTTGGACGGAGATAGAAAGTGAGGGCAGCAGCAGACTTGCACGTCTGTTGTCGATCATGTATGTCAGCGACTGGGTAAGCTTGTATCTTGCGGTCTTAAATGAGACGGACCCGTCTCCAGTGGGACTGATCTCCCAGTTGAAGGCGGCTCTGGTGCAGGGCGAATAACGGAACGGTGTGCGCAGAATGGCGTTGCCTAGAGGAACTGCCATTGATTCATGCGCTATACAGTTATCGCAGGGGGGATATATATCATTCTGGGAGTTGCTGTACTCCCGGTGTTCGCACAGTACAATGCGCATTTCGGGCGCAACAAGATTCAGTACGAAGACTTTGACTGGAATGTGCTGGAGACAGAGCACTTTGATGTGTATTTCTATCCTGAGATGCAAATGCTTGCAGAGCATGGGGCTGCGTTTGCAGAAGAGGCGTACGCGGAACTTCAAAACCGATTCAACTTCTCCGTAACGCGCCGCGTCCCTCTTGTATTTTATTCGTCTCAGCTTCACTTCAAGCAGACCAATATCACCGATGGATTCATCCCGGATGGGGTCGGGGGCTTCTATGAATTTCTAAAGGGGCGTGTGGTGATCCCTGCAAATGGCAATCTGCACCGGTTCCGGCGAGTCATTCGCCATGAAATGGTGCATGTATTCACGATGCACAAGATTGCACGTGTATATCGGGATTACCGGATTCCGATGGATCGGCTGCCGCCGCTGTGGTTTACCGAAGGTCTGGCAGAGTATTGGTCAGGTCCACAGGACTATCAGCATGAGATGATTATGCGGGATGCAATCTTTGCAAATTATCTGGTCCCCCTGGAAAACATGTACCGGATTAACGGCACCTATGTGATGTATAAGGAGGGAGAGGCGTTGTGCAGGTTTATTTCGGATACGTACGGCGAAGACAAGTTATTGGCACTGATAGAGAATGCCTGGGTAGATCGGGATTTCCGAAAGGTCATTGAGTTTACGTTACACGAGAATTTACAGGAGATTAGTGTACAATGGCAGCAGTGGCTGCGCAAAACCTATTATCCTCAACTAGGGGATGCTGAAAGTCCGAATCTGTCCACAGAGGGGCTCTCTGTACGGGGGTTCAACTCAAAGCCTGCATTCTACCAGATGAAAAATGGGCAGCGTCAGGTTTTGTTCACCGGGAATCACGGCGGTTACAGTAATGTATACTCAGTTCAGGTGGACTCTACGTATACGCCACTTGATGCGCCGCATGTGTTGATACGCGGCGAGCGCAACAGTCAGTTTGAATCGTTTCATCTTCTGGACAGCCGGATGAGTGTGTCCAGAGATGGCTGGTTGGCTTTTGTTACCAAAAGCGGAGAGGCAGATGTGATCCATACCTATGACCTGGAGTCGGGTACGAATGGACCGGTCTATGGCTTTGATGGGATGCTTGCACTGTATTCACCATCCTGGAGCCCAGATGGAGGGCGGATTTCTTTTGTAGCGATTGACCAAAGCGGCGCAATAGATCTGTATGTATATGACACGGAAGCAGATCAGTTGAAGCGACTGACAAATGATCGTTACGACGAGCGTGATCCATCCTGGAGCCCTGATGGCCGCTATCTGGCTTTTTCTTCGGATCGGACCTCAAAGGGATTGAACAATGCCTACAACCTGTTCACCTATCAGATGGATACGGGTACGATTGACTATGTCACCTTTGGCGCACAGCACGATTTTTCTCCCAGTTGGAGTCCGGATGGCACTCAGATAATTTATACAAGCACGAAAAAAGATTCAACGGGACGCTATGGCGGTCAGGATCTGTATGTAATTGATGCCAGGCCCACTCCGCCCGCTGTTGTTATGACGGATGCAGGGACTCGCAAAAGCAAGTCCCCAAATCCTGGATTTCGATGGAAAAAGCGGCTAACAGAGTTTACTACGGCCATCCATGATCCAGTCTGGACACAGGATGGTCAGGTCATCTTTTCTGCATTTGAGAATTATCGCTTTACAGTGCGGGCTTTGGGTGGTTTGGATACGTTATTGCACAGACCAGTGTCGCTGCATTCGGAGCCTGTTGTTCTCGAATCTCAAGAGCCGTGGGCATTCCCACGAATTGAAGTGACCTCAAAAACGAATCGTTTGCGGTATCAGCGGCGATATGGGCTCAATATTGCGCAGGGACAGATCTCCAGTAATGCAGTCTGGGGGACCGGTGGGGCCGCTGTCCTTGCCTTGTCAGATCTTTTGGGCAATGACCGATTCTTTCTCACACTATTCAGTGCAGGCGATTATACCGGAGATTTTGTTCGCAGTCTGAACATAA
The DNA here is from genome assembly GCA_022820435.1 of Rhodothermales bacterium. GTDB lineage: Bacteria > Bacteroidota > Rhodothermia > Rhodothermales > Bin80 > Bin80. The sequence goes on along the minus strand of JAJEFL010000117.1, from coordinate 14,687 downwards.
ATATCTCCAGACTGCATCTCAATCGCAGGGCGAATGTGGGATATGGTATTTATCGGTACGGGGGACTGCGGTATGATCTGACGGATCCGGATGCGCCAACAGAGTTTCCACGTTTCTGGGAAGAGGTATGGGGGGGATTTGGTGCAGTAAGCTATCCGATCTCCATGTTTCGCCGGATTGAGGTCACCGCTTCATTGAGCTGGGATCACAAGGAAGTACCTCAGCGGAGAATAGATCGTCAGGCATTGTTATTGAGTAACCAGATCAGTCTGATCCATGATAACACGTTGTTTGGTGCGAATGGCCCCCAGGCTGGATGGAGAGGGCGGCTGTCTGCGGCCTATACGACTGATGTGTTGTACTCCAACGTGAATTATATCACACTGGAGGCAGATATTCGGCATTATTTTAGAATCGCACGGAATGTGACCTTTGCATCACGTATTTTGGGGAGGATGAATCACGGACGTGAGGCTCGTCTGTGGTTTATGGGAGGCAGCTGGGATTTACGGGGATATCCGCTCTTTGATGTACGTGGAAAAAAGGCCTGGTTTACGTCTCACGAGTTCCGTTTTCCACTGGTTGAAAATCCCTCGGCATACGTTCCTCCTTTGGCCATTTTGGGCGTTGTGAATCTTCGGGGAGCATTCTTTTTTGATGCTGCGCATACCTGGAATGATCGGTATCATCAGAGAATCCGTCAGATTTACGCTGGGCAGACCCTTGGCTCCACGGGTTTTGGGCTTCGGCTGAATCTTTTTGGCGGGTTTGTACTGCGGTATGATTTGGGCTATCGTTTTCAGGATGCATTCAGGTCACGGGATTCCAGTCTGTTTCGACAATTCTTTTTCGGGTTTGACTTTTAGGATCGTTCCATTATTTCTTTTGCTGCTCTGCATAGGCTGTAGTGGTCTGGCGGTGAATCTGGAGTCATCCACAGATCTCCAAATTGAGCCGGCTCTGCCGCTGGAGATCGTGTGGACCTATAACGCCCGGGCGGGATTCGGCCCGGATGCTCCACTGATTTCTGACAAGTCCGTTATGGTTGCGACCAGGCAGGGTACGGTTCATTTTATTGACATCCTGACAGGGAGGCGGGAAGGTAACAAACGGTTTGGGGATGCGGTGAATGGGGGACCTGCCGTAATAGAAAATACACTGATTGTGCCACTGGCACAGGGGCGCAGGGCACTGGCTGCCTATGATCTGGACCGTGCAGATATGCGCTGGCGCCTTCGCGGGGCCCCCATTCAGGTTGGTGTGATCCCTTTGGAGACCGGGGGGATTTATGTGAATACTGCCGGGCAGGTACAGCGTTTTGAGTTAGACAATGGACGCATCGTCTGGAGCCATCAGATGAAAGGGCGTGTACATGCCACTCCCGTGACGTATGGTCAGTCTGTGATTGTCGCTGCGGATAATGGAAATGTTCGGGCCCTTTCGATGCGGGATGGGAGTCCGCAATGGTCGGTAGATGTGGGAGATCCCGTCTATGTTGCGCCAGAGATCTACGGGGAAACCCTGTTGGTCGCAACAACGCGGGGAAATCTGTTTGCCATGGATGTGCACAGGGGAGAGGTTCTCTGGGATACTGCACTGGCGGATGAGACTGTTCAGTTTTCTTCACCTGCGGCTGATCATGAGTTGGTGGCAGCAGGTGCCTCCGATGGAATTTTACGGGTGTTTGATCTTGATACGGGCAACATAAAGTGGAGTGCATCATGCCCGGATGCATTGGCGGCAAAGCCGCTGATCACCTCCGATGTTATCTACACGGGGAGTATGGGAAACTGGTTTTATGCGTTTGACCGTCATCATGGCGCTTTGCTCCAGCAGATTGAGCTTCAGGGCCGGGTAAAAAGTGCAATTGCGCTGGCGAAAGGGGGATTGATTATTTTAACGGAGCCGCGTTATGTGGTCCGACTAGCATCTTTCAGTTCAGATGTTGAATGAGAGGCATCAACTTGCAGGGATATGTTTTGGGGTTCTCTCCATCTTTGCACCGTCCATCAGTATGGCACAATCCCAGATACTCGTCCAGATCAGGAGTAATGACATGGACGCAGCAGTCTATGCAGATTCATCGTATTTAGGACTCGTCCGCGAAAGCCCCTATTGGGTTGATCCTGCAACCAGAACCATTCGGCTCTCTACGCTTCGTCCTGCGGCCTGGAGTATGCCGCCGATTCAGGCACCCCTGAGGGCTGTATCTGGCGATAGCGTGCGCATCACATTAAACTTCCCGAATTATCACCGAATTGAGTCGTATCCTTTTGGGGCCGAAGCATGGCTGCAGGAAGGTGCAGAGCGCAGATTTTTGGGATTAACTCCCGTGGTATTTACATCTTCAGGACTCCGTAACCGGACATTTCATATTGAACTGGATGGATATGCCCCCGGTGCAGTAAAGGCAGAAACAGAGATATGGAATCACTATGAAATTTCACTGGAGCCGCTTGCCGGGTTAAATGAGTTATCTGGGATTAGCACGGCCATGAAGGAGCGAAGAAACTGGATTGACTGGGGTACGGCAGCGGTGGTGGTGGTGGCGGGGGTCGTGGCCGTACATTATAAATTTCGTGCAGATCGGATCAATGACGAATATCTTATGACGGGAGATGCATCGCTTCGTCCACGGGTCGCCGAACTGGATGACTATTCTGGAGTTGCATTGGGGGTAATGCAGGCGGGGCTTGTTACGCTGGCCGTTCGTTTTGCTATCAGGTAAAAAGTGTATCTTCCTGACTTTCACGAAACTATTCCGTAGAGTCGGTTATTATGGTATAAAACATGAATTGGTTTGACATCCTCATTATTGCGGTTATAGGAGGCGGCTTGCTGTACGGTTTCCGTCGGGGGCTCGTACGTCAGTTTTTCGGGCTGCTCAGTTTCATTGCCTCTTTTGTGCTCGGCTTCCTTTACATGGAGAATGTAGGCGCATGGTTTGAAACCCAGTTGGGAGTTTCTCCGGCATATTCTTCGCTCACAGGGTTTGGGGCGGTATTTCTGGGGGTTCATTTATGTGCAATGATTGCGTCCCGTTTTCTGAGCCGAGTGGTCCAACAGGTTGCAGTATTTGGCGGCTTGAACCGAATTTTTGGGGGAGCCCTGGGGCTGGTTACGACAAGTTTAGCCTTCAGTCTGATCCTCTATGTCTTGGCGACTTTGGGGCTGCCTCCGAATGAGCTCCGTAATTCCTCTGCACTCTACGAGGTTGTCTACCAGTTCTTTCCACAAACATGGGAGATTGCCACCCAGAAATTCCCGGAACTTACCGAGTTGACGGAGCGCTTTCCCTCAATACTCTAATCAATTTGAGAATTAGAACTCATTCTGTATAGAATGAGTCTCTTTGGTGTTTCATCACCCGTTGCCCTGTTCCCGGCTTGTGCTCGGTTCTCAGCGGTCCTGCTGGGCCTGCCTGTTGCGGAATAGATTAACTTAACATGATTGATTTTGCTCAAAAACTGCCATTTTTGCGTCTGACTCTGTTCGGGATCCTTCCATCCCAAGTGAGCCGTTCATCGTGGTAGAGGCCTGGGGAAACCCGGTCCCCTACCGCGATCTCCCGTCCAATGTTACGGATGCAAAGCGGATATCCATCGAGGCCAGCCGTCCTTGTCGACCTTGATCCCGAATCCGCCCGAAGTTGCTGCGACGACTCAACCGCGCAACGAAAATATCAATTGTTCCGGCCGGCCTGCGTTTCTTCAGTACCGTGAAGAGTTTCTGCCCATTCGGGAGATTCCGGTCATGACTTGCACGAACCAGAATGTCCACGCGCTGACTCCGCATACACCGTTCGATGATGCGAGCACTGTCGTCCTCCCGATCAATCATCATGACCATGCGTGTGGAACGCCGAATCTCTTTGCACACTCCACGACATCATTGACCGCATCCAGCCAGCACTGCCGATTCGGGTGTCCCTAGACAAGAGAAACACTAAATAGCAGATTGAGCATTGAAACTATTTCCGATACAGCAGGAATAAGGGCCGGTTGCCTGATGACTCGCTCATGTAACACTGGCACAAACGAGTAGCTAAATTATTCCTGCGGGGAATTTTATGCGCCAAATATAGTAGCGGGTATTTAGGTGTTGTTCCGTTTTGTTTGGAAATTGCTAAGTTGTAGATGGAATGAGTTATGAAACTGTGCTTTACCCATATTCTGAAAACGAGAGTTATTGAGCATGACTGATATCATGTGCGGCCATCGTTGGCCGTCGCGTCCATTATCTTGTTTGCCCCATTTCCTTTGTCCATGTCCGGAGGTCTGTGCTGCATGACATTTGGACTGTTGTTATCTATCCTTTCCCTCACGATCTCTGGTTTGCAAGGATCCGTAAATCATGGGCATTTCGAGTCTGCATCGTTGGAAGGAACTGAGTCAATAACGGTGAGCGTCAGAGATATTGGTAGCCAAGCGTCTGTATTCGGGATTGATCAAGAGATTTTCAATGTGAACGGGGGGAAGGCCAGGATTATGATGAATCCGTCTCTCCGTAATATTGCAGGCAGTCGTGATTCTTTTATAGTCACCAGGGGCATAAGGGATACAACAGACACAAACGTCAGTATACTGAAAAGGGGCGATATAGACCTTGATTTTACACTGGACTCACTCCAATACCTGATCCCTGAAGGCGCAGTAATGAGGCACTTCATGGGGCAGAGAAGAAGTTCGGAAAACTTCAACGTTCCCAAAAATGGGGGGGGGGCGGAAACATAATCATGGATTTCGGAATGATGAGGTGAATGATCACGCCGAAGATACGAATGATTTGATCCGTATCGATAGAGTGGCAATAAATGATGGGATGAAAGGGGATGCATCAACTGCATCTGGTCGCCCGTCGTCGGATTGTACCGTTCGACAACATAAGCACGGGGATACAATCCTGGGCAGAAAACCGCAGGTGTGTTTAGAACTGAAGGCAGAGGATCCTGTACTTGAAGGGAATGCGGCACAATATTGGGTGAAAATGTCGGAGGTGCTGTCAACTGATGTGACAGTTTCCGTGAAGCTGATGCAGAACACTGTAACATCTCGATGTTCTGCTCCCTGTGAGATTGCCGCACATGAGTTTACCCTTAAAGCAGGGACCATCACCACTTTGTCCCGTTCAGTAACGTTCCTCGTGCACCTAGATCCAGGGAATCATCCGTATGAAAATTACTCAATTGAACTGGATGTAGACGACTTGCCGTCTGAGGTGAGTAAGGGGGAACCCAGTTCTATCTCGTTCCGGGGGAAGCGCAGACCCGCGGTGACCTTGCCAAGTAATGGGATACAAGTGGTTGAGGGGGAAGATGTAAAGGTGACGGCAGCACTTTCATATGCACTGTCGGGTGATGTGGAAATTCCGGTAACATTAAGTCACGGGAATGATATAAAGGCAGCGGAAGATACTGATTATGGCAGCCTGAAATACATTGAAATCTTAGGAGGAGAGACAAGCGGTACGGGTACAATTTCAACCATCGCAGATGGCGATGCAGACGACGAAGTCTTCAAAGTGGCACTAGGTGCTTTGCCAAAGGCGGTGCGAGCAGGGAAGCCGAGGGAGGTTACAGTGAAAATTCTTGAGGCGCGAATGGCGAACTTCACCGCCAGTCCAGATCCAGTACTGGAGGGTAACGATGTGACGGTGACCGCCACCATTTCCAAAGCTTTTACAGATCATGATGTAACAATCCCATTCACGCTTGACGATAAAAATAGCAGGAGTTATGAGATCATCAATCCAAAAGCACGCCTTGAAGTTACGATCAAACAGGGAGAGACAGGCGGCACAGGCACGATTGTCACCAGAGGGGATACAAATCTTGATAATGAAAAATTTTCGATAACCCTTGATGCAAGCACATTGCCGGTTGCAGTGATTGCAGGGACCCCGTCACTGGAGATCACAATCAAGGACAAGGGAAAACCGACCGTCATGCTCAGCGCTTCCCCAACTACGGTGGTTGAGGGGAATTTGGTGACCGTGACCGTGACACTCTCCAAAGCATTGAGCAAGAATGTGGATATACCAATTTCTTTGGCAGGTACAGGGACCGCGCCTGCCACAGTGAGGAGTGATTTTTCTGAATTGAGGAGTGGCAATACAAAGATTACCATTCCAGCAGGAGAGGTTTCTGCCACCGATGAGGTCCTTGTGATACGGGATACAGAAGTCGAAGGAGATGAACAGTTTCGAATAGAGTATCACAGTTTACCAGACAATGTAAGGGTTTCTGACCATACTGACGATCAATTTGAGATCATTACCATTGAGAATATGCCAGTGGTAAACTTATCTGCGAGCCCAGATCTGGTCGTGGAGGATCTAGACATAACGGTATTCGCAAGGATTTTAGGTGAGCGGCCGTCTGGAGTGATAAGAGTGCCCGTAAGATCTAGTCACGGCTGTGCTACATGTTCGGCAGAAACTATGGATTACGAAGAAACCATCAAAATAATCTCAATTCCTGAAACCGAAAATGAAGGGCATGTTCTTTTTTCGACCCATAGAGACAAAGACGAGGATGATGAGATCTTCATGGTGAGCATTGAGGAAAATGGACTGACCGGAACGGTGATCCCGGGGGAGCATTCATCAAGGCTGGTAACAATCCGTGACAGTGATCGGCGAATATGGCGATTTGATGATTTGAATGTCTCGGTGCTAGAAGGCGAATCAACCAAATTCAAAGTATGGCTTTCGGAACGCCCCGTGTCGAATCAAACGGCAGTGATCAATGTTCCTGCTTCGTCTAATCTGATGGTTACACCTCCACGGATGGATCCCAATGCTCATATATTGTTTTCACCACAGAATTGGGAAACGAAACAGGAGATAAAATTAGAGGCCAGTGAGGATGATCATAACTTTGTAGATGAAACGGTGATGGTACGCCTGTCTACGAGAGAATCTTCTTCTACGACTATCATAGACTATGATGTCAATGTCACGATCATTGATAACGACAAGATTGCCGTGTCTGAAACTGAGGTGACGGTGACAGAGGAATTGGAGAGTAAAAATGCCTTCACGGTGAAACTTGAGGAAGCACCTACCAGAGATGTAACCGTAACGATCAGCAGTGATGGATCAGACTTGCGCTGGTCGGGGGATGATTTAACGTTTACACCGCAGGACTACAAGGAGGGGAAGATTGTAAACTTGCTCGCCGTAGATGATGATGATGGAATTGGAGATGAAACGGAAACGATAATGCTAAGTCCGTCAGGTGCACCGGAATATTCAGGAAGGACGAAGAGGATCAAGGTTACAATTAAAGATAATGACCTTACCCCGAAGGTTGCTTTCGATCCGACTTCAAATACCATAACCGAAGGTGATGTTCTTCAGCATCATGTAGTGGTTAAGGTTGATCCAGTGTCCGCGACGAAGTTTATGTTAAAATACGCTGTGGATGATGCTAGTACCGCAACAGGGGGTACCGAGGGTGACTATACGATACCGGCGGATATGACGGTTGAGGTAATGGCGGGCCAGAATTCTGTGCAGATCCCGGTAGAGATTAACGATGACCATGAGGATGAACACGATGAAACGATAATCTTGACTTTGAAAGATGGCACAGGATATATCATGGGAAGCGAGGACAGGTACACACTGACCATCAGGGACAATGATATGCCTGCTATTCAATTTGATCTGGATTCAGATCGCGTAAACGAGGATACAGGTAACCACGGTGTGCCCGTAAAAATCAGCCCTGTGCCGGTGGAGGACTTTTCATTGAGTTACACTGTGGACAATCGAAGTACTGCGACAAAGGGTGCAGATGGTGACTACATGACTCCAGGAACGATTAAAGTAGAGGCAGGGGAGGGCTCTGCAAATATCCCCGTAGAAATAAAAGATGATGTCGACTATGAGTTGGATGAGACAATAATTTTAACACTGTCAGATGGTACGGACTACAAAGTGGGACACAGAAAAACCCACACGCTCACCATAAATGATAATGATCAGCCAGAAGTTCAGTTTTCTTATGAAGATTCAAAAAGAGGTGAAAATCGTGATACCCAAATACAGATACGCTTGAGTGACTTTGTAAAAGAGGACATTACCTTGACTTACAGTCTAAAAGGTAGTGCCACAGAGGGTAAGGACTTCCGTGTCATGGGTAATTCAGGGGAATTGCCCATTCGGGTTCTCGGTAGAGGTAATATGGGGTTCATCAGTATAAGATTGCTTGATGATAAGGAGGTTGAAGGCCCGGAGACGATAATTCTGATGTTGACAGACGGTAAGGGCTACAGAGTGGGAAACAGAAACACTCATACGCTGACCATTGTCGATGATGATACGTCGGTTCTGCCAGAGTTTGGTTTTGCGTCAGGTGTAGGTACCGAGGGCGAGGCGGATATTACGCATAATGTCAGGGTAAACATTAATCCTGCACCAACAATTCCGATCAGATTGAGTTATAATGTGGCCAATGGCAGTACTGCGACGAGGGGGGCAAATGATGACTACATGACTCCAGGGACGGTTGACGTAGAGGCGAAGGCGAACTATGTGGAGATCCCCGTAATAATAAAGGATGACCCCGAGAACGAAATTGACGAGACGGTAATCCTGACGCTGACACCAGACGATACGAAGTACACGGTCAGCAGTACAGCAAACACACATACGTTGACGATTACAGACAATGACACGCCGGAGGTTAGCTTCGCCTTGGCTTCAGAAAGTGTGGACGAAGATGTCGTCATCTACAATGTAAAGGTCAACATTAATCCAGTGCCAGCGGCAGTCTTTACATTAAAATATAACTTAGATCCCAGCGGCACGGCGGACGAAGGAACAGATTACTCTATTACTGGATCGGGGAGTATCGAGGTGATTTCGGGAATATCTTCGATGAATGTTCCGGTCAGGATTATTGACGACAATGAAGATGAGAATCCTGAAACGGTAATCCTAAAGCTGACATCAGACGATACGAAGTACACGGTCAGCAGTACAGCAAACACACATACGCTGACGATTATGGACAATGACACGCCGGAGGTTAGCTTCGCCTTGGCTTCAGAAAGTGTGGGCGAAGATGCCGTCACCTACAATGTAAAGGTCAACATCAATCCAGTGCCAGCGGCAATCCTTACATTAAAATATAACTTAGACCCCAACGGCACGGCGGACGAAGGAACAGATTACTCTATTACTGGATCGGGGAGCATTTCAATAGATCCAGGTGTGCCCTCGGCGAATATCCCGGTCAAGATTACTGATGACAATGAAGATGAGAATCCTGAAACAGTAATCCTGACACTAACACCAGACGATACGAAGTATACGGTTAGCAGTACAGCCAGCCAACATACGCTGACGATTATGGACAATGACACGCCGGAGGTTGGCTTCGCTTCAAGTTCAAGCAGTTCGGGTGAAGGAAACGACACACCGCATGAGATAAGGGTGAATATCAACCCTGCATCAGTGACAGCCCTGACGATAACTTACTCTTTGGGGGGGGAGGCAAAACTAGGTACGGACTACAGTATCGCTAACACTGTGGGGAGCATTTCAGTAGATCCAGGTGTGCCCTCGGCGAATATCCCGGTGACGATTACCGATGACAATGAGGCCGAAACTGACGAAACCGTAATCCTGACAGTAATGCCGGACGGTACAAAGTATACGGTTAGCAGTGCGGCAAACGAACATACGCTGACCATCGTAGACAACGATGACATAGCTGCACTGCCGAAGGCCTTTTTTGCCTCATCATCGGGTAGTGCAGGCGAGAGTGCAGGCATGTATAACGCAGATGTATACCTTAGCGCTGCTGTACCTGCAGACGGCTTAACCTTAAAATATACTCTGGAAGGTGATGCAGTTCGAAACATGGATTACATAAGTTCCGGAAGCGTTTTCGTATCCGCTGGTTCGGAATCAGCAAAGATACCTGTACGCATTCTTGACGATAATGAAGTTGAGAGCAACGAGCAAATAATCCTAACATTGATAAAAGATGCCGGGTATGATGTGGGAACCGGTAGCAGCCATACGCTGACCATCAAGGATAATGATGCATTACCGGAGGTTGCTTTTTCTTCGGCTTCAACCAGTGTAAACGAAGATATTGGCACCCGAAACGTAACCATAAATATCACTCCCGCATCAGAGAAAGGATTCACACTGAATTATGGTCTAGATGGCTCAGCGGAGCGGGGTACAGACTACACTAGTTCGGGAACTGTTGCCGTGGTTGCAAATGCGGTCACAGTGAATATCCCGGTTGCAGTTACCGATGATAATATGGAGGAGACGGCTGAGACGATCATTTTAATCCTGGAAAGTGGTCCAGGATACGTTGTCGGGGATGCGAATAAATTTACGCTGACGATTATGGATAATGACCATATTTCAGAAATTCCGGCAAGCGTGAGTATATCGGCAACTCCCACCTCAGTCATCGAAGGGGAGAGCATCGAGATAACGGCAACCCTCTCCAGGGTACTTCCTGTCCAGATAGCGATTCCATTGAAGGATATTCCCGGTACCCCCGACCCGGCAGAACTGAATGATTATGATCCGTTACAGAGCATTACGATCCCTGTGGGAGCACTGACCGCATCAGGGGATATTATTACAATAGATGATACCATTGCGGAAGCAGATGAGACATTCACAGTAGCACTAGGCGAGTTATTACCATCGGGTATTGTAGCTGGTAGTCCATCTTCTGTAGAACTTACAATAATAGATGATGCTGACCCACCTCCGCCGGTGCAGGTAACGCTTTCCGTTGATCCAAAGGAGGTGGATGAAGGTGATCCCGTGAAGGTGACGGTAACGCTGTCCAAGGAACTTGATGATGCTGTAGTCATCCCATTGGACTTCAGACTCGGTACGGCAGAACTTGGCGATTATACAGAAATTGAGGGTATCGTCATTCCTGGTGGCAGGACAGAGGCATCGGAGGAAATTCAGACCTTCCGGGATTCGGACACGGACGATGAGATTTTTTGGGTGGTTTTTTCTAGACTGCTGCCGCCCGAGGTGGATCCAGGTTCGGAAACCTCACAGGCGATCACGATCCGGGATATTTTCCCGCCGAAAGAAGTGAGTGTACAGTTCCTGACAGCTACCCAATCGGTGAATGAAGGAGAAAATGTCAATGTAACCGTGGTATTGTCCGATGTACGCCCCAATGATATTATGATTCCCTTAACGCTCACTGGTGGCAGTGCAGATGTGCAGGATTACCAGACAACCCCCGTCCAGATAGAGATTGAAACCGGGAGAAGAAGAGGAACGACTGAGGTCTCTATTATTCAGGATGATCTGGTGGAGCCAAGTGAGACTTTCTCCGTGGAGTTTGGGGAACTGTTGCCGCCGGGGATAACGAAAGGAGTTCCCGCGCAGATGGTCGTGACGATCCTCAATGATGATGAGTCGGGAATTGTCGCACAGCCGTCATCAATATCCGTACTGGAGGCGGAATCTGCCCCCATCCGTCTATCGTTGATGTCAAAACCAACGGATGATGTGAGGATTGCCGTTACTTTATCCACAGACAGCGACCTGACCGTAACCCCCTTCGTCCTGATCTTTCCGCCTGATAAATGGGATCAGGAGCAGGAGGTGATTCTGAACGCTGCAGACGATTCTGATTCCAATGATGAGGAGGAGATCTTAACTTTCATTGCAAGCGGGGGCGGCTATGCCGGGATCGTAGAAACCGTATCTGTGACGATTATTGACAATGATGCCAAAGGCATTAATGCACCGGTATTGATCACCATAGACGAGAATGCTTCAGAAACCTTTAACATTGCGCTTGTCACCGCGCCTTCAGATGAGGTAATGGTAACGGTTCCCAGCCCTGTGGGAGATCTCACCGCAATGCCAACACGTTTGATCTTTAATCCAAACAACTGGGCTGTACCACAACCCGTTACCCTTTGGGCGGCTTCAGACGATGATTTTCTTGATGATCATGCAATGCTTACACTGACGGCCGTTGGAGGTGGTTATGCCGGTGTAACGCGTATAGTTGATGTGCAGGTTAGAGATATTGATGACGCGGGGATTGATGCTCTGAATGACATCACTATGATCGAGGGGGACGCGGTGCCCTTGCCGGTACGTCTCCTGGCTGCTCCATCTGGTCGTGTAGAGATAAGATTCACCGGTCATATTGGAACACAGTTAGCCCTGGATAAATCTTTACTCACCTTTACGCAAGCAGACTGGAATGTTTTTCAGACAGTGACACTGACCGCAACAGAAGACAATGAAGACACTGAAGAGAATCGGGTAGATCTTGTGCTCACTGCTTCGGGAGGAGGATACGATGAAATCACACCACATCTTACCCGGATCATCATTACGGACAATGACCAACCGGAACTTCCCCTTACAATTGGGATCTATGATGATCGAAAATCGGAAGATGAAGGTCGCCTGCAACTGGCGATTGAATTAAATCGCACCGCCGAAGAGACAGTGACCGTGCAGTATGCGACTTCGGATGTAGAGGCGAGCGAGGGATTGGATTATACGGCCTCCCGCGGAGTTGTGGTATTTGATCCAGGTGCAATTCGAGGAGTAATTGAGATTGCGATCATTGAGGATGATCTTCCAGAAGCGTCAGAGAGGTTTACGGTGACGCTGTCAAATGCTATCAATGCCACAATTGCACGCGGGGCAGGAACGGGTACGATCCTGGACAATGATGGAAATGCAAAACTTCGGATAGACGATGCACTGGTTATGGAGGAAGAGGGTTCGGTTCAATTCCATGTATCGCTATCGAATCCGCAGCGAGAGATGGTGACGGTAGAATATCGGACACAGGATGGGACGGCCAAGGCAGGCGAAGACTATGAGGCCACATCAGGGATCCTAAACCTAGCACCAGGCATAATCGAAGCCATGATCACTGTATCGATTTTAAAAGACGATTGGGATTGGAGCGAGGAAACATTCAGTGTACATCTGGTGTCCTCCAAATATGCAGAGATCGAAAAAGCGGTGGGTGTGGCCACGATCCAGGAGTCCACTACGGCGAGTGAAAAAGTTCTGGAAGCCTACGCGGTGCGGTTTGTTCGGACGGCATCGGTGCAGGTGGTGGATGCACTTGGGGGCAGGTTCCGTCAGGCCGCAGACGGGGCTGTATGTGCAGCCTCAGAGCGCACAGAGATGGCACAAATCTGGTACTCCGCTTCTTCGTGGGATCCGTCCCTGGGCGAACTTCTGGCCGGCTGCAGCATGTCGCAGAGTATGTCTCTGTCCAGCGGATCCTTCGGTGTGTGGGGGCAGGGTGCGTTCCGGCAATTCAATGGTCAGAGTGAGGATGAGTTGACGCTTCGCGGGGAGGTGACGACCGGAATGCTGGGGATGGACCACCGCTGGAAAGGGGGATGGCTGGCCGGAGTACTTTTTGCACACAGTCAGGGAGATGGAGCGTTTGAGGTAAAAGAGAATTCTGGAGACGTTACCTCTGCATTGACGGGGATCTATCCGTATGTGTCGTACACGCGTGCGGGATGGGAGGTATGGGCGAGCGCAGGCGCGGGACGCGGCCGTGCGGAGGTGTCCGAATTAAAAGGAGATCTGACCTCCCGTTTTGGGGCGCTGGGAATGCGGGGGAGTCTGGCATCAGGCGGGGCCACCCGGCTAAACTACCATGGCGATATTCTGGTCACCGATGCAGAGATAGAGGAGCTTAACATCATGACAGATGTGTACCGGATCCGGGCAGGTCTGGAGGCTAGCGCAAAGATCACTGTTGGAATCCGTCCCTATGTGGAAGTGAATGTGCGGCAGGATGGCGGGAGCGCAGAGACCGGCACCGGACTGGAACTCGGCGGCGGCGTGCGGTTCGAAAACCCGGCATGGCGTTTACGGGGTGAGGTGCGTACACAGGGGCTGGTGATGCATACGGCAGATGGGTTTACCGAATGGGGATTTTCGGGATCGATGCAGATGGGTAGCAGCACGGAGGGGCTGATGATGCTTGTGCGTCCTTCGTGGGGACGTGGGCAGGGGATGTCCATGTACCGGCAGCAGACAATCCTGGATGTCGTGTCGATGGGGAGGAATATGCATCGCACGGAGTTGGAACTGGGATATGGGATCCCGTGGAAAGACGGTGCGGCACGGTCTGTAGTGGGGATGACACAGTTGCCGCAAGGGACGATGTACCGGCTGGGCGGTGAACTTCGCCCAAGAGATTGGCTATCTCTTTCGGTCTATGGCTTGGCGCACGGCCGTGAAGCCGTGCTCGGAGACATTGGTGTGAATGTGCAGGGAATGCTTCAATACTAGTGCAATCCGGTTTGGTGTAATTCCGGGAAATAACGCCGCCCGTCAAGTACGAAGATTGGAGACGCTGATTTGATCATTGGGACATTTCTCTGAATTGTTTGCAGAGGAAATACCTTCTACCTGTGCATTCCGATATCGTTGTTATCAGGCATGTTGCTGCCATGAGCAGGGAAGGGGAGGGTACGCTGTAGCAAGATCCAAGAGAAAGATCATTCCGTGCTCTGTGTGTTCTGTTCGAATCAAACTGTCTAGCGACAACTGAGAAGGCGGCGGTGACAACTAAGAAGGGATTTCGTCCACCAGGGGAAGTTTCGAATTAATCTTTGAGAGAGGTAAAGCGAATAAGAGAGTTCATTGAACTCAACTTAATTGGTTTTACCATGAAA